>JAGNMT010000277.1 GCA_017991025.1 Verrucomicrobiales bacterium | reverse complement strand
GCCGAGCTCATCACCGCCCTGAACGCCTCCGAAGGCTGGACCCGTCAGGCGGCGATGGTGGAAATGCGGGTCCGCCAACCCGACGCGGTGATCGCTGCGATCAAGGGCGCAACAGTTCCGGAAGGGGGCGATGCCGATCTCTTTGCCCTGCGGAAAGTCTGGGCGACTCAGGCGGTAAATCAGTTCGATGCGGCGGCCGCGAAGGCGCTCCTCGATTCAAAGAATCACAAGATCCGAGCCGGAGCGCTCCGGGCAATTTATTACAGCGCGGCGACAAATCCGGACGCCCTTTCCCTCGCGGAAAAGGCGGTCTCCGATCCGCACCCGCAGGTCCGCCTCTGGGCCGTCTCCGTTCTTGCTCAGCTCTCCTCGCCCGAGACGGTAAAGATCGCCCTGCGCGCCCTCGAGGGAATCGAAGGCGGCCCTGCGGACGACTTCCTCGACTTCGCGGTCTGGTCGATCTGCCGCGAACACGCGGATCGCTGGACTGCCGCCGCGCAGAAGGGCAATCCTTTCGCGAACACCGCTCAACTGCTGTTCGCGGTTCGGGCTTTGAACGAAGCCGTCGCGGTGCCTCAGATTCTCAGTGCTCTGGGATCCGGTGAACTGTCCAGCGATGCCCAGGTGACGGGTGTTGCCGACTGGATCTCCAAAGTCGGCTCGGCCGATGACCTGAATACGCTCCTGCAGTTCGCCCTCGCCGGCAGCGCGAAGCCGGCCCAGCAGACGATGATCCTGCAGGCGCTCGCGAGCGCCGGCAGCCTGCGGAAGCTGCAGCCGTCTGGCGACACGGCCCGCCTCTCGCGATTCCTCGAATCCCCCGATATAGCGACCTTTACCAGCGCAGCCGCGCTCGCCGGTCTCTGGAAACTGGAGTCCGCCCGTGAGGGCCTGAAAACGGTTTTCCTCAATGCGCCTGCGAATCAGGCAAAGGGACGGGCCGCTCTGGAGGGTCTCATTTCCCTAGGCGGCCCCGCCACCGCGACGCTCCTCGATGATCTCGCGAAAAAGGCGGATGCTCCTTTCATGCTCCGCTCGCTCGCCGTGATCGGACGTACCAAAATGAACCCGAAGGAGGGGGCTGCCCTCGCGGTGGCGGTGCTCACCGACGCACCGGACGGAAAAGACCCCTACGGGATTTTTGACGCCTTTCTCGCGAACAAGCAGGCACCGGGGGCGCTCGCTGCGGCGCTGAGCAACGCCACGTTGCCTCAGGCCATCGCTCTCGTCGGAATGAACAAGGCTCGAAGCTCGGCCTCGCGTCCCGAAGGGCTCGTCGCTGCCCTGCAGAAGGCAGGCACTCTCAAACCGATGAAAGCCGCCCTCACACCCGTGGAGATGGAGGCAATGATGAAGCAGGTCGCGACCATAGGGGACGCGAAGCAGGGCGAGGCCATCTACCGCCGGGCCACCATGCAATGTATCGTCTGCCACGCCATCGGCGGAGCGGGCGGTATCATCGGACCCGACCTCGTCTCCATCGGGGCGAGCGCGCCGGTCGACTACCTCGTCGAATCACTCCTCGAACCGGGCAAGAAAATCAAGGAGGGCTACCACACCACGCTCGTCACGCTGAAAAATGGCAATGCTTTCGCCGGGGCGATTGCCCGTGAGGATACGAACGAGATCGTCATCCGCGACGCGGTCGGCAAGGAAAACCGCATCCCGAAAGGCGAGATCGCGAGCAACAACATCAGCCCGGTATCCCTGATGCCTCCTGGATTGACCGCGCAACTCCGTGAAGATGAGTTCATCCATCTCGTCCGTTTCCTCTCCCAACTCGGCAAGGACGGAGCCTACAAGACGCCGTCGAACCGCTTCGTGCGTCATTGGCAGGCGCTTTTGCCTCACGCCTCGACCCGCGACCGCATCGGGCACTACGGTTCGAAAATTTTCACAGAAGCCGTCTCGGATTACGTCTGGATCCCCGTCTACGCGTCCGTCTCCGGCACTGTCCCCGTCGGCGAACTGCCCGAAGTCGAGGGTCGCGGCAAAAACCGGCTCGGTGTCGTCCGCACCTTCATTGAAGTCAAGACCGCAGGTCCTATCAAAGTGAAGCTCAGCGGTAAACTCGCCGATCTTGAGCTCTTCCATGGCGAGCAGGAGATCCCGCTGCCCGACAACGGATCCGAAGCCGAAGTCGTGATCGAAGTGAAAACCCCCGGTAAGCAGAAGATCACGATCGCCGGTCTCAAAGCCTACGGTCTCGACCAGTTCGGCCTCGAAATTCTCGACGGTGCCGAAAAAGCAGGCCTACTCGAAGTGAAGAATTTTTAATCCCCCACGACATCTCTCCCCCATGAAAGTCCCCCTTCTCCTCCCTGCCCTCGTCCTTACCGCTGCGGCGATAACCCTCACCGCCCAGCAAAAGGGGCCGAAAAAGGAGGGGGCCAAACTCAAGTGGCGTGTCCAGCAACTCCACAAAGACAACAACGAAGGATGCGCGGTCGGGGACATCAATGGCGATGGCAAACTCGACGTGACCGCCGGCGAGTTCTGGTATGCCGCTCCCGATTTCAAACCACAACCGGTCCGCAAGCTGATGCCCTTCGGGATCGATTATCTCCAGAACAGTGCGGAGGAGCTCTACGACATGGACGGAGACGGTGATCTCGATATCCTCTCCATTGCTTTTACCCTGCCCAATCTGAACTGGTATGAAAATCCGGGCGCCGGCAAATACGGCAACGAAGGCTGGACTGCCCACGAATTGACAGACACCGGGATCAAGGCCAACGAAGCCGCTTTTCTCCACGACATCGACGGGGACGGAACGCCTGAATGGATCGTGAACTCATGGATACCGGCGAACCCGACCGAAATCTACCGCCTCGTCCGCGGCGGAGACGGAAAGGTAAAAGCAGAAAAACACGTGGTCTGCGAAAGTGGCAACGGACACGGCATGGGATTTGGCGATATCAATAAGGACGGTAAAGAGGATCTGATTTTCGGTCAGGGCTGGTTCGAATGTCCCGCAGCCGGTCCCTACTCCGGCCTCTGGACCTGGCACAAGGATTTCGATCTTCCCCACGCGAGTTGTCCCGTGCTCGTGGTCGATCTCAACGAAGACGGACGCAATGACATCATCTGGGGAAGCGGACACAACTACGGTCTTTACTGGATGGAGCAGCAGGAGCCGCAGGCCAATGGGGCGACGACGTGGCGGCAGCGGCTCATCGACGATAAGTTCTCCCAGGCCCATGCTCTCGCGTGGGAAGATATCGATAAAGACGGCCAGCCCGAGCTCATTACGGGGAAACGCTATTATGCTCATTCCGGCAAGGACCCGGGTGCCAACGATCCCATCACCGTTCAATACTACAACTGGGACAAAGCGACCCTCACCTGGACGAAGCACCTCATCAGCGACGCCCCCGCCGGTCAGGGTCCCGGCATCGGCCTGCAGATTCGTATCGCCGATCTCGATGGAAACGGGTGGACCGAGGTGGTGGTACCCGGGAAAAGCGGAACCCACATTATCTGGAATGAAGGCTGGACGGATCCGTCCTGATGGTGAATCTTCTCCCTTGGTGAAATGAGCGATTCCGGACCCGATTCCAGCCTTCCCGGCCGCGAGCCGATCCCTGAGGTGCTTCATTCTTTTTATCAGGAAAGACCTTTTGTCTCCTGCACCCGCTGCGGTGAATCCCTCGCCGATTTCAAGGACGGCTACCGGATCTCGAAGAACTTCAAGAAGGGCGAAGTCATCATTGAGTATGCCCTCTGCATGCCGTGCCTGGCCAGGATGCTTGAGGAGGCCTCGGAGGAGTCAAAGAAGAACCTCGCCGAGTTTCAGGAGAAGCATTTCCGGAATATCTCGGGATTCGACGAATGCGCCCTCTGCGTGCGCACCAAAGCCGAGGCGAGGGATGAAGAATTCGGGCTCGTCGGCGTTTGTCAGGGTGACCGCATGATCGACAGCGCGCTGATCTGTATCGACTGTATGGAGGCGATGCACAGTGTCCTGTCCGAAGAGACGACACGGACCTGGGATCGTTTCCGCCAGGAGAATTTCCCCGGAGTACCTTCCGATTTTGAGCCCTTCCCGCCGCGCCCGGTGCCGAAGGTTCTCGTCTAACAACCCGTCAATTCCGGCGCTTATGATCCTAGCTCAAATGGCCAATCAAACCGTGCACACGGTCACCCAAACCGGTATCGGCCTCGGTTCCGCAATCGCCGTAGTCTGCTCCTGGCAACGTCATCGATCTATTCTATGGGCGATCCTTGCCGGAATCCTTTCATGGATCTACGTCATCTTCTTCGCCCTGACGCGGAGAGCCGACGAGATGAAGTGAGTCGGTTATTGGCCACCCCGGGGACGCTGGAACTCAGTGCAAAAGCGAGCGCGGCAACGCCCGCAGATAGGCACTGATGACCTCAGCCCCGGTTTCGGGCTTCAGTTTTTCTTTTCCGGGCACTGTCGTCTCCGGGGCGATCCGGCTGCCGTCCCGATAGCTGCCATTCGGCATCGAATGGGATCCGTAGGCAGCAACGATCCACTGGTGCAACCCGATCCACTCCGGAACGACCGAGGCGGCAGTTTCGACAAGGCCATCCGAAGGACTGTAATACGGGGCGCACTTTTCGACCCGTCTCCGGATCAGGGGCGACCACAAGCGCTCCGTGATCCGCCCGTCAGGGCCATCCGGCACCATCGCGATGCTGATCCAGGTGAGCCGGGGATAACGAGCCGCCATCTTCGCTCCGTTCTCCTCGCTCCAGGGGGTGACCGCGATCGACTCCAGCATGTCAACCGCCTCCTCCTGATCGGAAAGCTGGAGCCACCCCCTCATCGCGGAGGGGATCAGTCGCGGTGACGAGACCAGCCAGTCGGCCACGACCGACCCCTGAACCGTTCCCGCCAGGGAAATCACCGCGACCAGTTTGTTGCGATTGGACACCGAGAGATCCATTCCCCCATTCTGCAGATACCAAATCACGTCATGCGCTCCCTTGGAGAGCATCAGGAGGATCACTGCATCGGATTGATCAAACGCCCGTTGCAGCTGCGAGGAGACCAGTCCGGCATTCTGCTCGATCGTGCCGCGGGCCTCGGTTTCGATGAAGTAAGTCGAAAAGCCCATCGCCTTGCTCTCTTCCGCAGCCCCTTTCAGGCAATCCCGGGTACGGTCTTTGCCGCTCTTGTTTCCCGTACGAGTTCCGGGAATAATCGCAAGAGCAGTCCGGCGACGCTGGGAAAGCGGCATCGCGGCGAGGGAATCGGGCAGAATCAGCCCGGGTTCACGGGTCGTCCGAATGGCCCGACGCTCCAGATCCCCTCCGGATTCATCCAATGCCGTTAAACGCTCTACCAGGTATTGCTTTGCCTCAGGAAGACTTTTCTCTTGAGTGATCTCCCTCACCTCACCCAATAGAGAACCTTCCCTGGTATCCCCGACCAGAGAAAGGTCCGGATCCGGAACGACGCATCCGGTAACCCCGATAATCGTCAGGCTTAAGAAGCACCATCGCAGGCCGGGCATTTGTTTTCCCGGTCTAGAATCGCCATCGCCGACTTTCATGTCGCGGTATTCACACTTGTTTGATCCGC
>JAGNMT010000276.1 GCA_017991025.1 Verrucomicrobiales bacterium | reverse complement strand
AAGATCGGTGAGGACACAACGAATCCGCTCTGCAGTGGTCATGTCGGTGATGACAGCCCCCTCTTGGCTCTTGAGCAGATTTCTCAGCCAGTCATAGTCTGCGCCCGAGAGCCAGTCAGCAAGGCCATACTTCCCGAGGGTAGTCACGATCTCGCCAAAGCGACGGGCGTTTTTATCAATTCGGGTCAGAGATTTGAGCCTCATGGGGTTTGTTTGCGATTCCCGGAATAATCTACGCTTCGAGATGATGGAGATTCATTCCTATCCCGGCTATCGCCGTAGAAACTAACGCGCTTTTTCCCCTCGTGCCAGAAGATGATCCTTCCTCGCGTGAAGTGAATGGGGTCAACTTCTCAATTCGCGACAACATTCACCAGTCGTCCCGGCACAACAATGACCTTTCGGATGGTGAGACCAGCGGTGAAGCCTTTCACCTTCTCACTCTCGAGGGCCAGCTTCTCAACTGCCTCGTTCGAGGCACCGTTGGCGACAAAGAGTTTGTCGCGGACCTTGCCGTTGACCTGAAGCACGATCTCGATCTCGTCCTCAATGAGTTTGGCGGGATCAAAGACTGGCCAGAGCTGGTTCGCGAGGTCGCTTTGGTCGACTGAGGGGAAAGCGGCCGCGAGAGTCGCGTTGAGTTCCTCGGTGAGATGCGGGGCAAACGGATTAAGGACCTTCAGAAGGAGGACAACTGAGGATATAGGAACAATCTCCAGCTTGGTGAACTCATTCGTGCAGACCATCATCTGGGAAATGGCAGTGTTGAAGCTCATCGCGTCGATGTCCTCGCCGACCTTTTTGATGGTCGCGTGAACGACTTTGTTAGTAGCTTTGTCAGGGTCGATGTCGGCGAGTTTAGTGTTAAGGACCCAGTCGCCTTCCTGATTTGTCTCCATGACGAGACGCCAGACGCGGGCGAGGAAGCGGTAAACGCCCTCGACGCCTTTCATCGACCAGGGTTTGACCTGCTCGAGCGGTCCCATGAACATCTCGTAAAGGCGCAGCGAGTCGGCTCCGTATTCGGTGATGACGTCGTCAGGATTAACGACATTGCCGACGGACTTGGACATTTTCTGCCCGTCTTCGCCGAGGATGAGGCCCTGGTTGACGAGTTTCTGAAAGGGCTCGGTCGTGGAGAGATGACCGAGGTCAAAGAGCACCTTGTGCCAGAAGCGGGCGTAGAGCAGGTGGAGCACGGCGTGCTCGGTGCCGCCGACGTAGAGGTCGACCGCACCGGGCTTGCCACTGCCGCCGAGCCAATAGGCTTCGGCCTCCTTGCTGATGAAGCGTTCGGTGTTCTTCGGGTCGCAATAACGCAGGTAATACCAGCACGAGCCGGCCCATTGCGGCATGGTGTTGGTCTCGCGCTGAGCGGTGGCGCTGTAAGCAATCCAGTCGGTCGCTTTGATGAGCGGACCGCGCGGGTCTCCGGTGGGTTTGAAGTCCTCGAGCTCCGGCTGGAGCAGCGGAAGCTCGCTGTCCGGAATCGCCACGTGCTGCCCGTTTTCCCAAACGATGGGAAAGGGCTCGCCCCAGTAGCGCTGGCGGGAGAAGAGCCAGTCGCGGAGCTTGAACTGAATGCGGCGTTTGCCGAGGCTTTTGGATTCGAGCCAGTCGATAATCTTGGTTTTGGCCTCAGCAGTGGGGAGACCGTCGAGGAAGCCGGAGTTCACGGCGGTGCCGGGATTGGTGTAGCCCTGCCATTCGGAATCGTCGTTGGGCTGGACGACTTGAATGATAGGCAGCGAGAACTTTTTCGCGAATGCAAAATCCCGCTCGTCGTGAGCCGGTACGGCCATGATCGCTCCGGTGCCGTAGCCCATCATGACGTAGTCAGCGATCCAGACGGGAATTTTTTCCCCGTTCACCGGGTTGATGGCGTACGCGCCGGTGAAGACACCGGACTTGTCCTTGTTCATGTCGCCGCGGTCCATGTCCGACTTGCTCGCGCAGGCCTGGACGTAGGCTTCGACTGCGGCCTGCTGCTCTGCGCTGGTGACTTGAACGACGAGGGAGTGTTCGGGCGCCAGAACCATATAGGTGGCTCCGAACAGGGTATCCGGTCGCGTTGTGAAGACGGTGACCTTGTGTCCCTGCACGTCGAAATCGACTTCCGCGCCCTCGCTTTTTCCGATCCAGTTTTTCTGAAGCAGTTTGATGCCTTCGGGCCAGTCGAGCGGCTCGAGTTCATCGATGAGCCGTTCGGCGTAGCTGGTGATGCGCAGCATCCACTGACGAAGAGGGCGACGCTCCACGGTGTGGCCTTTGGCTTTCCACTCTTCGATTTCCTCGTTGGCGAGGACGGTGCCGAGGTCCGGAGACCAGTTCACGGGCGCTTCGTGGACAAAGGCGAGGCGGACTGCATCGATCTGCTCGCGGGTCCAGCCTTTGGCTTCGAGTTGGCTGACGGGTTGGGCCCTCTGCGTTTCCTCACAGAAGTAGGAGTGATAAAGCTGAAGGAAAATCCACTGGGTCCAACGGACGTAGCCGGGATCGGTGGTATTCACTTCGCGGTCCCAGTCGTAGGCAAAACCGATGGCCTTCAGCTGGCGGCGGAAGTTCTCGATATTGGCCTCGGTCGTGACGCGCGGATGCTGCCCGGTCTTGATGGCGTATTGCTCGGCGGGCAGGCCAAAGGCGTCCCAGCCCATGGGATGCAGAACATTGTGCCCTTGCATCCGTTTGGCGCGGGCGATGATATCGGTGGCGGTGTAGCCCTCGGGATGCCCGACGTGGAGGCCTGAGCCGCTCGGGTAAGGGAACATGTCGAGCACGAAATACTTCGGCCGCGAGGCATCAAATCCCGCATCGCCGGGATTGGCTACAGAAAAGGTTTTATTCGTCTCCCAGTGGCCCTGCCATTTGGGTTCGAAATCTTTGAAGGGGAAACTCTTGCGTTGCTCGGCCATGGTCAGTCTTTTGGAATGGCGGGGAGTGTATAGCCAGTGTGGCAGGGGTGCAGCAGGTTTTTCTGAGGCCTGCTAAAAGAGACCGGACCAGCCCATCCTCCCTCAAAGCACTCGTTTCCAAAAGTAGACCCATCGCTCCGAAACGACCTTTCCGGTCTCATCCTGCAACTCGCAGGTGAAGTCGATGTCATTGACCCCGTCTTCGGGTTCGAAGACAAAAAAAGCCCGGAGGACCTGCGGCATATGGATCTCCGGACTGCGTCCCAGCCCGGCGGGAAGATCGTCAACGTTTGCCATGCTCATGTCGGAAAGGCCCACGTGGATGAGTTTGACACCGGGTTTACTCATCGTCACGACGGGTTTGAAATTCGTAATGTCATCCCATTTCGGATCACCCACCTTTTTCCCGGGGACGAGTGGCTTCGCGAATTCGACCGTCATGAGGACCTGCTTTGGCAACTGAACCGGGGTCCCTGAGCGCGTCGAGCGCACGGCGAATAGTCCCGATGGCGGCAGATCATGGAGCCAGCGGAGCCGGTAGTGAAAACGATAGGGTTTTCCGGTTTCGAGGACAGGCTGCGGCTCCCAAGCCAGAATGACGTTATCGTTGGTCTCATCGGCCGTCGGGAGTTCGATGAGATGGAGTCGTCCTTTACCAAATCCTTCGATAGGCTCCACCTTCACGCTTGGCCGGAGATGATAGGCGGCTTCGCTATCCTGATAGGAGGAAAAGGAGCGATCCCGTTGCACAAGTGCCCAGGAACGCGGCGTTTCGAGGGAAAAAACGCAATGGCGAAACTGGTCCTTCGTCGTCTCGAGTGGACGAAAGTGTAGCTCGCCACCGGCCAATTCCATGAGAACTCCGTCACTGTCGTGAATCTCGGGGCGGAAGTCGTAGGGTTTCGGATGAGTGCCCTCACCGAACCAGAACATCGATGAGAATGGTGCGATCCCGAGTTGCGCCACCGGCCGCCGAAGTGTCAGCTCCGCCTCAACATCCATGACCGTCTCTGCTCCGGGCGTGATCTGAAAACGATAGGCTCCAGCGACACTTTCCCCCTCAAGGAGGGCGAGGACGGTGAGCGATTTGTCATCCGGCTTCGGCTCCTGCAAGGTAAAACGGGTGAAATTGGGGAACTCCTCCATCACTCCGGGGATGCCGCTGTTGATAGAGAGTCCGCGAGCAGAGAGGCCGTAATTCCCTTTCGCGGGAATTGCACGGAAATAGCTCGCGCCCAGGAAGACGAGAAATTCATCCATGTAGTCGGCGGAGTTCAGGTGCGTCCTCCCCCGCCATCCCGCATAGCCCGGAGGCGGCGGCGTTCCCGGAGGCACGACTTGTTTGCCGTAATCAAAGAGCGAAGGATCAAAGGCAAGCGGCTTCACGGCCCCTCCGCTGAGCTCCTGAAAGGCCACGGTCTGTCGCGCCGTCCAGCCGGGATGAAAAAAATCGATCGAAAATGGATTCTTCGCGCCCCACCATAGACCCGACTCCATTTTGAAGCGAATGTCACGGTGCCCGTCATAATTCAAGTTCTTCCAGAAATCCCCCAGTGTATCAGCCGGAGGCGTATAGGGAGCCGCCGCGATCTTTTGCGCTTCACCACGGAGATTTTCATAGGGAGCATCACTGTCTGCTGCCCTGATTCCGGTGGCAAAAAGAGCCGAAATGGCCGTGGCTGAAAGTAACGTGATAAAACGCGAGAGAACGGATGTCATAGAGCGGGGCGGTGAGCTGTTCACCGGGAAAACAATGATGATATTCGTCGCCGAGAAAGGGGAAAGTGCAAGCAGGTCCCTCAGGAGTAGGGTGGACGAAGGCGTTTTGAGGACTTAGGATTCGAAGGGTGATTCCTTTGTTGCCCTTCCTTATGTGCACGACTCTGCGCCCCCTCGATTCGCGGGACCTGCCCTTTGCCCACAGCCTGAGCCGACTCGCCGGGTGGAACCAGACGCTCCGCGACTGGGAGCGTTTCCTGACATTGGGAGAAGGCGGCTGTTTTCTGGCCGAATATGACGGCTGTCCTGCCGGCACGGCAACAACGACCTGCTATGGCTCTGATCTCGCCTGGATCGGCATGGTCCTCGTCCATCCCGATTTTCGGCGGCGAGGTATTGGCGGCAAACTCCTGCACCGGGCCATTAACCATCTCCGCAATGACCGCGGCATTGCCTGCGTTCGACTTGATGCGACACCGGAAGGACGACCGCTCTATGAAAGTCTCGGTTTTCAAGCGGAATGGGGACTTCGTCGCTGGAGACGTGAAGGCGGAGGAAACATGAACGACGAAGCCTTACGAATGCCGGAATTCTTCGACGCCGCCTTCGCGTTGGACAAGGGCGTCTTCGGTGCAGACCGGTCTGCGCTGCTCCGTTCGCTGGCAGAGGGATCGCTGGCAGGAGTATCGCTGCCGGATGGAAGTTTCGGACTGATGCGTGACGGTGAGCGAGCGGTCTATCTCGGTCCCGTGACGGCGGGTTCCAGCGCATCGGGTATCGCAATGATCGAAAACCTCGTAAGGCAATGTCCGGGTGATCGGGTCATTTTCTGGGATCTGCCGGATCAAAATACCATCGCAACTGATCTGGCGCTTTCGTTAGGATTTCGTCCCGTGCGCGAGCTCACCCGGATGTGGCTGGGTGACGCCCC
>JAGNMT010000275.1 GCA_017991025.1 Verrucomicrobiales bacterium | reverse complement strand
TGGTTCTCCGTGACCGGAACCGGGGCGAGCCAGGTAAATGGTCGCGTCGGGATGTTGCGAACGATGCCAAAGACGATCACCACTCCGATGATCAAGAGCGTGTAGGACTGCCGCCATTGAAAGGGGAGCGGCTTCACCCGGTGTGGATAGATCCAGGCCATCCAGGACCGGCACGCCCAGAAAGCGAGAAAGGGGAGACTGATGACAAAAAGTTTATTTTGCCTGAATGCTCCGCCGGGATCTCCGTGGAGGAGGGCCCGGGTCGCACGCGTGTTTCCACAACCCGGGCAGTGCAGTCCGGTGAGTGCGTGAAAACTGCAGCGGGGTAAAAAGCGAGGAGGTGACGCCGGATTGGCGCTCCGGAGGTAAAGCGCCAGGCCGGTCAATATGAGCAAAGCGAAAATAGTGGCCACCCACTTTCCCGCAGTAGTTCTCATTGATACGACGATGATTCAGCGAGGCCGGCAAGAACGGAGATGACAAAGACGATCAGATTGAAGATGAGGCCAACGATGACAGAAATCAGCAGCCACTTTTTCGCCTGCTTAGACGCTTCGAGCGCGGCATCGTAATTCCCGGCATCCATCGCCGGTTTCACCTTCGTGCCGAAGACAATCGCCGGAATAGCGAAAGGCCAGCAGCAGAGGAAAATGCAAACAATCGATTGCCAGAGATAGGTCGGTGGGGATAGTTGGTCGGACGATACCTTCGGCGAAAGAACGCCAGGTCCGGCAGTGGGAAAGGACGAAGCCGGCGCGGCATAAGTCTGCGGGGGCGGAAATTCCGATGAAACTGCCGGAGGAACCGTCAAGCCCGGAATCGTGCCGAGCGGCAACCACTCGGTCATCGTTTCATTCCAGACCAGATCTGTTCTTTGAATCGATCCGCTCTGAAACAGTTCGAGGAGACTCTCCTGCGAGACGGGTCCGAGTTGTTGTCCGTTCTTTGCGTAATACCATTCCATTGATTTTGTAGGTTACTGGTTTGATCTACGAACCTCCGTTGGTCCGCCTATAATTCGTTTCAGGATCGCCTCCTGCTCACGGTGCATCGTGGAACGATCCGGCTCTTTCACATCAATGTGCCCGTTGAGATGAAGCAACCCGTGAATGATGTAGAGTAAGGTCTCCTCCGCAAGCGAATTTCCATGAAAAGCGGCTTCCCGTCGCGCGGTATCGACGCTGACGAGAATCTCGCCATGGTGAAAAGTGATGACGTCGGTCGGAGTCGGGTCATTCATAAACTCTCCGTGCACCCGGGCGATTACCTCATCGGTGACGAGGCTGATCTCCACCTCATCGAGACCGCCGAGTAGCGCAGGCTCATGACCGCAGGAGGCGATACACCACGGAAGTGACTGAATTACCTGCTCAACGAGGTGTTCTATCGACAGTCCGGTACAATCCGTATGGGGAAAGATTTCAATCCTGGGAAGGGCACTGCCGGGCATCTGTCTGAAAGGTGAAACGATCCCCTGTTTAAAATCCACGCTTACCCGACCGGGTTGCTCCCTGTCGTTGTGACGGTTCCGCCCGTACCGGGACTGGTCAACTTCCGGGTCTTCGATTTGGGTTTTGGCTTGTCACCGCCCTCCTCTAGCTTTGGATATTCGATGCGACTGTGCATCATGCTGCGCAAGGTCGCAGAGAAGCTCTTTTTGATCGTCGCGAGATCAGCCAGAGTGAGCGTCGCATCGTCGAGTTGGCCGTCGTTGAGACGTTCCTTGAAAAGCTCGTCGATCAACTCATCGATCTTTTTAGGAGTCGGCTTCTGGAGGCTGCGCGAAGCACTCTCGACTGCATCGGCGAGACAGATGATAGCACTTTCCCGGGTCCTGGGCTTTGGGCCGGTGTAGCGAAAGCTTTCTTCCTTCACTTCGGGAATATCCTCTTCGTGGGCATTACCTTCCTCGAATTGCCTCTTGATTTCGTCACGCTGCTTCAAGGCACGGTGGTAGAAGAATCGGATCAGCGAATTCCCGTGATGCTCCATGATCACGTTAACGATCTCGGCGTTCATCTTGTGTTTGATCGCCATGTCGACTCCGTCTTTGACGTGAGCCATGACAACGAGAGCGCTCATGTTCGGTGTGAGGTCATCGTGAGGATTGTGCCCGTCGCCAATGTTTTCAATGAAATAGGCGGGCTTCTTCATCTTGCCGATATCATGAAAATAGGAACAGACACGGCACGTGATCGCACTTGCACCGATCGCCTCGGCTGCCGTCTCAGCGAGAGTCGCGACAACCAGGCTGTGGTGGTAGGTGCCCGGTGCCTCAATCGTCATCTGCTTAAGGAGCGGGTGATTCAAGTCGGCCAGCTCGATCCACGAAACATCGGTGGTAATTCGAAAAGTTGCCTCGATCAGCGGGAGTAATCCACTTACAAGAACCGCCGTCATAGACGAGACGAGGATCGCTGAAAGTACCTGCTTCCCCACCATCTCCCACTCAGGCAGGTTCTCTGAGAAAACCGGCCACTGGATCTGTCCCAGTGTCGAGGCGAGAAGGACGCAGGCGATACCGGAATAAGCCCCCGCCATGACAAGACGGCTCCGACGGCGCACATTATTCGTCAGGTAGATCGCGACAAAACCACAGATCATCGAAAAGATGATGAAGGGAAACGCTTCTTCCTTCGCCACTGTCATTCCTCCGAAAAGACTGGAATAGACGACTGCAAAAGTTCCATGCCGGCGCCCGACAAGCAGGGAAACAATGATGGGGGCGAAGATATACGGCTCAACCAGAAAGCGGAACCCTCCTTCCGGAGCAAAGGTGCTGGCGACATATTCGCTCAGTTTCACGAGCATGAGTTGCAGAAGAATAACGAGAAGGATCAGGGTAATCCTTGAATTCTGGTGAAAAGTCTGAGGAAGGCTGACATGCCAGTGAACCACGAGAGTTGCCGATATGACCGTGACGACCACAAAAGTCTGCAAATGATTCCCGGCGAAAATGGAACCGGCACTCGACGAGAAAATAATCCAGAAGGAAACAAGCGCGGCAAATCCGGCAAACAGCAAGCCGCTGACCTGCCAGCCCGAGCGCATCATCTCGGACATCGCGGTCTCATTCAGCTTGCGCCTCTTCTGGCCGCTGGAAAACCCGCGGCTCTGAAGACGCTTCTGCGAAAGGAAGTGGAACATGAGCGGTCTGCCTGCTCTTCGTCGCCGTTTTTCGAGGGGCAACGAATGGTTTCGTGAGCACGCTAGCTTGCGCCACTTTACGGAAGAAACAACAAGAATTGCAATCGATAACTGTTCAAATAATCAGCATGCAGTCGCCATAACTGAAAAAGCGGTATCGGCCCTGAACCGCCTGCCGGTAGGCCTCTAGAATCAATTCTTTCCCGGCCAGGGCGCTCACGAGCATGAGCAGCGTCGACTTGGGCAGGTGAAAATTCGTGAGGAGGGCGTCGACTACCTGAAACGAATACGGGGGAAAGATGAAGATGTCCGTTTCGCCGGAACCCGGGAGGAGTTCACCTTTTCCGTTTCGGGCGCAGGTTTCGAGGACTCTGACCACTGTCGTCCCGATTGCGACGGTCTTCCGGCACGACTGGATCGCGCCGGCGACTTCCGGCCGGAGTTCGTAGTGTTCACGGTGCATGTGATGTCCGGAAATGGTCTCGCTCGAAACAGGACGAAAGGTCCCGATTCCGACATGCAATGTGACAAAGGCATGAGGTAGACCGGCCAACAACTCCCGGGAAAAGTGCAGACCGGCCGTTGGTGCCGCGATTGCCCCGGCTTCGTTTGCAAAAACTGTCTGATAGCGCTCCCTGTCCGTCACTTCATCGGGCCTATGGATGTAGGGAGGCAGGGCGAGGTGGCCGTGAACGGTCTCGTCGGGAATGACGTCGAATTCGATGAGCCGCTCGCCGCCCTCCACGCAAATTTCCATCACGGTCCCGACACTGCTGCCGATCTCAATGGTCCGACCGGGTTTGAATTTTTTTCCTGGTTTGACGAGACATTTCCAGAGTCGCTCTCCGATTACTTCAACTCGCAGGATTTCCTGGGTCCCGTCATTGGAGAAGTACCTCGCCGCAACCACCTTCGTGTCGTTCAGGACAAGCAGGTCATCACTCCCGATATACTCGGGAAAATCACTAAAGCGACGATGCGAGATTGCTCCGGTGGTGCGGTCCACCACCATCATACGTGAATCCCCCCGCCGCTCCGGCGGATGCTGGGCAATGAGTTCCGGCGGGAGCTCGTAGTCGAAATCGCTCGTCTGCATCGCTCAAGCAATGCCCTAACTTTCTCAAAAAGAAAGGTCGTTCTCTCGACATCGGGCGAGCGTCATCACTGCAAAGGAAGTTCCGTAGGGCTGATGGTAGGAATAAAACGGAAAATCCCACCAGGAACCATCCTTTTCCTGCAATCCGAGAATAAGCCCGGCGACGAGCTGGCGAAAGGCGGGTCGCTGCTCCTCAGGCAGCATGTTGATTTCCCGCGCCGCGTAGTAGTGCCCGTAATAGAAAAAATAGCCCGCCACCGCAAACCACGATTCATGGGGGACCGGTCTCTTACGTCCTATATCCAGCCAGCCGTTCCTATCCTCGAGACGCTGCAGCCATTCGGCCATGATCTCATCGGTAACCGTCCCGTCGCCCCAAAGTCGCAGTGCGAAGTTGCATGCTTGCGTTCTCCCTAGACTGCCTCCCGGGCGATTGATTCCATACAGTGGTCGTGCGTTGAGATATTCGCCATAGAGGTAGCTGTTGTCTGACTTCCGCTGGCGATTAAGCGCGGCGATGGCGCGGTCCACTACCGCTTGCGATAGGATGACACCTTCGAGAGCTTTTGCCTCGTGCATCGCAACGAGACAGGTCGCGCTCGTAAAGCTGATCGAACTTGAGGCGGGACGTGCCGTGCCAACGCGGAAATCGTAGTAACCCCAACCACCGTCGACCGACTCGTAACGCCCAAGACGGTCGATCTGGGTATTGATCAGGGTCACATACTGCCCTCGCTTTTCGATGTCCTCCGTCCTTGCATGGAGGTCGACGAGCGCCTGAATGCCGTAGGCATGGGTCCAGACATTGTAGATCGCGTCAGCACTGGCGCGGCGCACTTTGGGAAGGGCTTCGAGAAGATAGACCTCTCCTTTTTTCAGGGACGTGAGTGCCGGCCCTTCTTCGTTTGCGAGACCCGAATCACAAAGGGCGGAAATTGCCATGGCCGTGACCGCAACGCGAAACGCATCATGCGCTCCGGGAACGGGCGCGTAAATATTGAGACCCTTGGTCTGAAGCGCTGATCCCCAGCTGCCGTTTGAGTTCTGATTCCCCACAAGAAAGGCAATGCCGTCGGCAATGGCCTTATCGATGGCCTCGCTCGATGTCTTGTTTATCCCGGGAGTCTCGCGAATGGTTTTGCCGGCGGCGGCACCGGCACTAATCTCCTCCGACTGGACACAAGATAAGCCTGCGTGCAATGAGACCGTTATCAGTCCAATAGTGAGTAACCGGAGGGGACTATTCATCCCTCTTTGCCCGATTCGGATTTCGCTTCTTCATCGTGAGCCTTTTCGTCAGCCTCCTCTTTATCGGATTCCTGC
>JAGNMT010000274.1 GCA_017991025.1 Verrucomicrobiales bacterium | reverse complement strand
TATTCCCGCATTCCGCTGAATGCCGGGCTCTGGAGTCGCATCAAAGCCTACTCGGAGACGACAGAAGCGGGGGAACTGACAGGGGTGCGGAAAAGATTCCTCAATGAGACGGTAAAAGACTTCCTCAGTAGTGGCGCCGATCTTCCCGAGGCGGAGAAAACACGGCTCGAAGAAGTGCAGTCGGAACTCGCCCGGATCACCCAGAAATTTTCCGAAAACGTTCTCGATTCGACAAACGCCTGGGAGCTCGTGCTTGTTGATGATTCGCGTCTTGCGGGTCTCCCCGAAACGTCGCGCGCAGTGCTGCGCGGCGAAGCGTCGGCAAAGGGGCTGGGATCGGACGAGTCGCCCGCCTACCGCATCACGCTGAAGGCTCCCGTCTATTTCCCCGTGCTCGAATACGCGGACGACGCCTCGCTGCGTGAGGAAGTTTGGCGGGGTAGCATCACAGTGGGAAACGGGGGCGACTTCGACAACACGGAACTGATTTGGGAGATTTTGAGATTGCGCCATGAACGTGCGGAGATTCTCGGCAAGGCGAACTTCGCGGATCAGGTGCTCGAGGAGAGGATGGCCGGCAGCGGGGAGGCGGCCCTGAACTTTGTTGAGGATCTTGCGAAGCGGACGATGCCCTATTTTGCGCGGGACATCGGGGAACTCGAGACTTTCCGGAGACAGCACGAGCCCGACTGGGGCGGTCAATTTGAGCCCTGGGACGTCGCCTACTGGTCAGAGAAACTCCGAAAGGAGAACTATTCCTTTGATGAGGAGGAACTGCGCCCCTACTTCGCGATCGGGAATGTCATTGAAGGCATGTTCCGCCTCACGGAGGAGATTTTCGGCTTTAAGATCACCGAGCTAAAAGCGATTTTTGCCAAGCCGGGCGAAATACCGGAAGGCGATGGCGTCGAAGTCTGGCATCCCGAGGTGAAGTATTACGAACTGCACGACGCCGGGAGCGGGGAGCATCTGGGATCTTTTTATGCCGACTGGCATCCGAGAGAGGATAAGCGGGGCGGGGCCTGGATGAATTATCAGCGCACCGGTTCACCCGCGATTGAAGGCAAACCGCGCGAGCCCCATCTCGGGCTGATATGCGGGAATCTCACGCCTTCTTCAAAAGACAAACCGGCCCTGCTCACTCATCGCGAGGTGGAGACGGTTTTTCACGAATTCGGGCACCTGCTCCATCACCTCCTCGGCGAGGTGGAAATCAAGTCGCTCAACGGCGTCAAAGTGGTCTGGGATTTTGTCGAGCTGCCCTCGCAGATCCTTGAGAATTTTTGCTGGTCACGTGTCAGTCTGGACTTTTTCGCCAAGCATTACGAAACCGGCGAACCGATTCCGGAGCCGCTTTTTCAGAAAATGCTCGGAGCCCGCAACTTCCAGTCCGCAATGGTGCAAATGCGCCAGCTCGCCTTCGGCAAGATGGATCTTGACCTGCACATCAAGCATTACGAACGGCCCGAAAATCAGACGCTCGATGAAGTGGTGCGGGGGATTCTGGAGGGGTATGTCATGCCCCTCGCGACGCATCCACCGACTATGGCGAGGCGTTTTACGCACCTTTTCGCAAGCGCGACGGGCTATGCGGCGGGGTATTACTCCTACAAATGGGCCGAGGTTCTTGATGCCGATGCTTTCACCCGCTTCGCGGGGGCAGGGGTCATCAGTCCGGAAGTCGGGCGTGAGTTCCGCGAGAAAATTCTCAGCCGGGGCAACTCGATTGAGGCCGCGCAACTCTTCCGCGACTTCATGGGCCGCGATCCTGAGCTGAATGCACTGCTGGAAAGGTGCGGATTGGTGGCGGCCTGAGTTACCGCCGATTTTCGAGTGCTGCCGCGACGAATCCTTTGAAAAGGGGGTGCGGAGCGGTCGGTTTGCTCTTGAACTCGGGGTGAAACTGGACCGCGATGAAAAACGGATGCGCGGGGATCTCGATGATCTCGCCGAGGCTGCCATCAGGTGAGGTGCCCACGAGTTTGAGACCTTTTTCCTCATAGAGGGAGAGGTAGTTTTGATTCAGTTCGTAACGGTGCCGGTGCCGCTCGTTGACGGCCAGCTTGCCATAGAGCGCGGCGGACTTGCTGCCTGGAGCAAGCTTCGTTTCCCAGGTGCCGAGCCGCATCGTGCCGCCTTTGTCCTGAATGAATTTCTGGTCTTCAAGCAAAAGGATGACGGGATGAGGCGTGCCCTCGTTAAATTCGGTGCTGTGAGCATGCTCGAGGCCGCAGGCATTCCGGGCAAAATCGATCGTCGCGATCTGCATGCCGAGACAGATCCCGAAGTAGGGAATCCTATTTTCCCGTGCGTAGCGGGCCGCGGAAATCTTACCCTCGATACCCCGGTCGCCGAAGCCCCCCGGGATGAGGATCGCGGAGACTCCATCAAGGTATTTCGCGGCTCCGTCCTCTTCAATGTCACTGGAGTCGATCCGGACGACATCGACCTGGGTGTCATTGGCCGCTCCCGCATGGGTGAGGGATTCGTAAATCGACTTGTAGGCGTCCTTGAGCTCAATGTATTTGCCGACGACCCCGATCTTGATCGTGTGAGTCGGGTTGACAATGCGATCAACCATATTGCGCCATTCGATGAGGTTAGGCTCCTTTGTTTTAAGGCCGAGCCGCTCACAGATGATGCTGTCGAGGTTTTGATCGTGCAAATTAAGCGGAGCCCGGTAGATCGTTCCCGTGACATCGAGAAAAGGGATGACGGCTTCGGGGCGAACGTTGCAAAACATCGAGATTTTCTTTTTGACGTCGTTGTCGATCGGGTACTCCGAACGACAAATGATAACGTCAGGGGTGATCCCGATCTCGCGCAGCTTCGCGACACTCTGCTGGGTGGGCTTCGTCTTCAGTTCCTCCGCCGCCTTGATGTAGGGAATGAGGGTGGCGTGCATAAAGGCCACGTTCTCGTGACCGACTTCATCCTTGAACTGTCGTAACGCTTCCAGAAAGGGGAGGCCCTCGATGTCCCCGGTGGTACCGCCGATCTCGGTGATAATGACATCGACATCGGTCTGTTCCGTAACCTCGTAAATGCGATTCTTAATCACATCCGTGACATGGGGAATCACCTGCACGGTCGCTCCGAGGTAGACTCCCTGACGCTCGTTCTTAATTACGGTCTCATAGACCTGGCCGCTCGTGAGGTTGTTGAGTTTTGAAAGGCGCCCGCTCGTGAAGCGTTCGTAGTGACCGAGATCGAGGTCGGTTTCGGCACCGTCGTCGAGCACATAGACTTCCCCGTGCTGGAACGGACTCATCGTTCCCGGATCAACGTTCAAATAAGGGTCAAATTTCTGCATGAGGACGCGCAGCCCGCGACTCTCCAGCAGCGTACCGAGGGCGGCCGCTGCGAGACCTTTTCCGAGCGAGCTAACCACGCCTCCTGTGACAAAAATGTACTTCATTGGCTCAATAATTCTTGGAGTATCGCTGCCTGCTCGGGTGTGTCAACGCCGGGGGAGGTATCGTCGGTTAAAACGACGCGAATCCGCGCTCCGTTCTCCAGGGCGCGCAGTTGCTCGAGGTTTTCTGTCCGTTCGAGGAGGGAGGGTTCCCATCGGACGAAATCGAAGAGAAAGTCCCTGCGAAATCCGTAAATCCCTTTGTGACGGTAATAAACGAGGTCCTCCGGGACGCTGCGGGGATGGGGGATGAGGCTCCGCGAGAAGTAAAGGGCATGTCCGTCGGCAGTGATCGTCACTTTGACGACATTCGGGTCGTTGAGAAGGGGGTCCGAGGCGACGAGCGGATTGGCGGCAGTGATCATGGGCAGTCCCGGATCGGCGATGAGGGCGGCCGCGAGGGAGTCGATCAGCCCGGGATCAATGAGTGGTTCGTCGCCCTGGATATTGATGATATGGGACATTTCAGGGAAGGCTGAAGCCACCTCCGCCGCGCGATCCGTGCCACTGGGATGATCGGACCGTGTCATCGTGACATGACCGCCGAAGGCTTCCACCGCCGCCGCTATGCGCTCGTCGTCGGTCGCCACAGTAACTGTAGAGAGCATCGTGCACTCGAGACACCGGTCCCAGACATGCTGAATGAGTGGTTTTCCTGCAATGAGATGCAGGGGTTTTCCCGGGAAACGGGTCGAACCCCAGCGGGCCGGGATCACACCGAGGACTTGAGAGGGTTGAGTCGACATATTGCTAGGGTTGGGTCAACTGATGAAGTCGCGGATTGGGAATTAATCAAGGGAATCCGATTGAATTCATCCCGGAACCGGTGAAAACGTGGTGCTGAACCAACCCTGCATCAACTTGTGGAAATAGCCTGCCTGGATCTTGAAGGCGTCCTTGTTCCGGAAATCTGGATCAATGTGGCGCAAAAAACCCGAATCGACGCCCTCCTCGCGACGACGCGGGACATTCCCGATTACGATGTCCTGATGACGCAGCGTCTCCGTATTCTTGATGAGCACGGACTGAAAATCCAGGATGTGCAGGAGGTCATCGACAGCCTCGGGCCTCTCGAAGGGGCTCTGGAATTCCTCGAATGGATCAAGTCCGAGTTCCAGGTTGTCATTTTGTCCGATACTTTTTACGAGTTCGCCCGCCCTTTGATGCGACAACTCGGGTACCCGACGCTCTTTTGTCATCGTCTCGGAATTGCCGCAGACGGGCGAATTGAGGCCTACCATCTCCGCATGCCTGACCAGAAACGTGAGGCGGTGAAGCGATTCCACGAGCTGAGATTTAAGGTAATCGCTGCCGGTGATTCCTACAATGACACGAGCATGCTCGCCGAGGCGGATCGGGGGATTCTTTTCTGCCCGCCTCAGAATGTCATCGACGAGTTCCCCCAGTTTCCCGTGACGATGGACTATGGGCAGTTGAAGATGGCGTTTATCGAGGCACGGGCGGCGATCCAGTGAGGGTGGGTCCACGAGGTTCACCTCATCCCCACCGCACTCGTCACCATCGCTCCACGCTCATCGGTCAGGGTCACAACCCAGGTGTTGGCTTCCGGCGGCAGACCTTTGGCAATGATTTTTCCTTCCTCAATTGTTGCGGCGATGCTTTTCCATTCGCGATTTGATCGCAGGCCGTTGGCGGAGGTGTAATGGAGCTCGGCTTTAGCGATCTTTGTCTTTGATTCGTAAGGAACGGTGACGGCGTCTCCCGCAACCGTCATTTCTCCGACGGCGGGAAGCGGAACTCCGCGTTTCGAAATTGAATCGACGAACAAGCCGATCTCCGGCGGGGCCCAACCCGGAGGATGACCGTGGGCCATACGCGGCTGGATGCGGAAGATCTTCGGTCCCTTCACGAGGGCGTAGGATTTCGCGTAACTGTCGAGCACATAGTGGACATCGTGCGTGCCATTCACCCAGAAGGTCGGCACGGTGCACTTCCCGAGATGACTCGATGGATCGTAGGCGGCAACCCAGGCGGCCCGCCGCTCTCCCAGCTTATCAATCGAAGGCTTCTGGACGGATTCGCCCTCGTGGAGAAATCCACACCCGTAGACCGGAACCGCCGCTTTAAATCGATCATCAAGCGACGCCACGAGGCAGGTGGTGTATCCGCCCCAGCTGATTCCGGTCACAGC
>JAGNMT010000273.1 GCA_017991025.1 Verrucomicrobiales bacterium | reverse complement strand
GTGTCGGAGAGATCCGTGGTGCCCTCGATGCCGCCGGTTTTGAAGATGTCGCTATTCTTAGTTACACGGCGAAGTACGCCTCGGCCTACTACGGGCCGTTTCGCGGTGCGCTCGATTCCGCTCCGAAAGCGGGAGACAAAAAGACCTATCAGATGGATCCTGCGAATCGCCGCGAAGCTCTTCGCGAAGCTGAACTCGACATCGCCGAAGGTGCCGACATGATCATGGTGAAACCGGCCGGTCCCTATCTCGACATTATCCGGACACTGCGGGATGCCTTTGATATTCCGATCGCGGCCTATCAGGTGAGCGGTGAGTATCTTATGATCAAATCCGCCGCAAAGGACGGTTGGATCGATGAGGAAAAAGTCGTGATGGAGTCGCTGATAGGAATCAAGCGTGCCGGGGCGGATATGATCCTGACTTACTTTGCGAAGGATGTCGCAGCGCGACTGGGGGCATAGGCCATTCGGAATACTTGCGTCCCTCCATCTCAAGCCAATATCTTCTTCACCAGCTCCCCGTGGATATCCGTGAGCCGGAAGTCACGACCCTGGAATCGGTAGGTCAGCCTTTTGTGATCAACGCCGAGGAGGTGCATGAGAGTCGCATTGAGGTCGTGCACGTGAACGGGATCACTCACGATGTTGTAACAAAAGTCATCCGTCTCTCCGAGCGTCGTACCCTTTTTCACCCCGGCTCCGGCGAGGAAGACGGTGAAACAGCGCGGGTGATGATCGCGTCCGTAATTCGTCTCGGTGAGGGCTCCCTGGGAATAAATGGTGCGGCCAAATTCCCCGCCCCAGACGATGAGGGTATCGTCGAGCAGCCCCCGCTGTTTCAGGTCGGTGATGAGCGCGGCGGTCGGCTGATCCGTGTCACTGCACTGGCCTTTGATCGCATTCGGGAGTCCGCCATGATGATCCCAACCCATGTGGAACAGCTGAATGCAGCGCACATCGCGCTCGGCGAGACGACGGGCGAGGAGACAGTTCGCGGCGTAGGTGCCCGGCGTTTTCACATTCGGCCCATACATCGCGAGGGTAGCCTCTGATTCACCCGACGTATCAGTGAGTTCCGGGACACTTGTCTGCATGCGGAAAGCCATTTCGTACTGGGAAATGCGGGCGTCAATCTCGGGATCACCGAAAGCTTCGTGATCGCGACGATTCAGGGAAGCGAGTTCGTCGAGCATGCCGCGGCGCATCTTGCGATCCATCCCGGCGGGATCCGAAAGATAAAGCACCGGATCTCCGACATTCCGGAATTTTACTCCTTGATGCTGGGTCGGAAGAAACCCGGACGACCAGAGCCTGTCATACAGCGGTTGATCATCGCGTCGCCCGGTGCCGAATGAAGTGAGCACGACATAGGCGGGCAGGTCCTGATTTTCCGTGCCCAGTCCATAGCTCAGCCACGAACCGATACTGGGGCGACCCGCGAGTTGATGTCCGGTCTGGCAAAAGGTGATCGCAGGGTCGTGGTTGATCGCCTCGGTGTGCATCGAGCGGATAAAACACAGCTCGTCCGCGACGCCCGAAAGATGAGGGAGGAGCTCGCTCATCCAGGCGCCGCTCTTGCCGTGCTGAGCAAACTTGAACAGGCTGGGAGCGATAGGGAAACTCTTCTGTCCCGAAGTCATCGTGGTGAGCCGCTGTCCCTGCCGGATCGATTCGGGAAGATCCTTGCCCCGCTGCTGTTCCATCATCGGCTTTGGATCAAAGAGGTCCATCTGCGAGGGCGCACCGGATTGGAAGAGATAGATGATTCGTTTCGCCTTTGCGGGAAAGTTCGGAAAACCGGGAAGACCTGGCCCTTTGGACGCGGCTGCAGCCGATACGGAAGACTCCCCTAACAACCCCGCCAATGCCGCCGTCCCGAGAGCGGATGCGCCTTTACGCAAAAAGAGACGGCGATTGAGGAGATCCTGAAGGGCGGCCCCGTTCGGGCGGGATTCGAGAGATTGAATAAATGGATTCATGGCAGAGGATCAGTCCCGGGTGATGACGCGGTCGAGGTTGAGGAGAATATTGGCGGTCACGGTGTAGGCGGCGAGTTCCACGGGATTGATCGTAGCATCGGGCTTCGAAGTCCCGTGGGCGATGTAGGCTTTTGCAGAATCGGGTGCCGCTTTAAACTCGGTGAGACGGCGATCGAGGCCCGCCTTCAGAGTTGCGACGGTTTTTTCATCCGGACGCCGGGCACTCGCGAGACGATAGCCGGTGATGATCCTCTCTTCGGCGGTCGAGCCACCTTCACGGATCATACGCTCGGCGAGAGCACGCGAGGCCTCGACAAAAGTGACCTCGTTGAGCAGGGCGAGCGCCTGAAGCGGCGTATTGGTGCGCGAGCGTTTTGGGGTGCAGACTTCGCGATTGGGGGCATCAAAGAGCAGCATCGTCGGCGGAGCACCGGTCCTTTTCCAAATCGTGTACATCGTGCGCCGGTATAATCCTTCAC
This sequence comes from Verrucomicrobiales bacterium, assembly GCA_017991025.1. GTDB lineage: Bacteria > Verrucomicrobiota > Verrucomicrobiia > Verrucomicrobiales > DEV007 > Arctic95D-9. The sequence continues at coordinate 3,146 of JAGNMT010000273.1, read as the reverse complement.
CTTCATCGGCCTTGTAGCCGCGGAGATCGCCGTAACGGCTCGTTTCGTCCCAGACGCCTTCGGGCATATACGGCCGGACGCTGGCCCCGCCAATGGTCGGAGCGATAAGACCGGCGACAGCGAGCGCCTGATCACGGACGAGTTCCCCGCGAAGACGGAACCTCGGGCCGCGAGCGAGGAGACGATTTTCAGGATCGCGGGCAACCAGTTCGGGAGTGGTCGCCGAGCTTTGCCGATAGGCACGGCTCATGACAAGGAACTTCAGCATCGCCTTCATGTCCCAGGCACCGGCCTTTTTGCCGTTCACTGGCGGAAGCTGAGTCGGGGAAACAAACTCGACCGCGAGCCAGTCGAGCAGTTCGGGATGCATCGGCCATTCCGCCTGCGATCCGAAATTCTCCGAGGTCTTCACGATGCCGACGCCGAAGAGACGTTCCCACTCCCGGTTGATCCAGACCCTCGCGGTCAGGGGATGTTTGCCCGAGACAAGCCACTTCGCAAGACCGAGACGATTGACCGGATCGCCTTCCCCCAGGGGAGGCAGAGCGGCAGGGAGGACTCTGGCCACCTTGTCCATGGGACGGTCATATTCGCCCCGATTCAGAACGAAGGCCTCCTTTGCTTCAGCCCGCTCTTTCATCACCATGACACTGGGGAGAGCCTCCTCGTAATCCTTCCGCTTCGCCCGGGCGGCATCGAGGGCGATCTTCGCCTTTGCCACCGGATTGTCGACGTTCTTGCGATAATACGCGTCGAGCGCTTTCCGGTCCGCCTCAGGGCGCGTTGCCGGATCGCCGGTGAGGAGTTTGTTGATGGCCTCAGGCAACCCGATGCCGCCATCGAGTTTCACGAGGGAGGGATCCATCGCCGTCGTGGAAAGGCGAAAACGCCCGATATTGTGATCCCCAAAAGTGGATTGATGCCGCAACCGCACCGTCAGGGTGGCGTCTTTCGGCACCGTCACGGACGAGCCTGCGAGGAACATGGCACGACGGGGGATCCGCTTATCCGCGGCATTGCCGTCGATCGCCCAGCCGGAGCTCCCTTTGGCCGTCGGCGTCTTGGCATTAGCGAGAATATTGGCGACCGTGTAGGAAGGCTGCTCGTAGTCGGCCTCAGCCTTTCCCAGAGCCACGGTGGTTCCCTTCAGCACCACCTCCACTCCGGTGAGGACAAAATTACCATTCGATCCGCGGCCGAGACTTTGATTGGGCAGCGAGGCATCCGGGAAGACTTCGAGGAGGACACCACCGAAGTTTCCTTCCGGGACCGGCATCGTGACTTCGTAGGTGTCATTCGCGGCGTTTTTGCCTCCTGCGAGCCAGGATCCGTCGGGCTGCCGGGTCAGGGTGGCACCGCCGAGACTCTTTGCGCTTTCCTTGGAAACCTGCACCCACGAGGCGAGGGACGTGGCTCCACCGGGGCCGGTCAATTTCGCCCGCATTTCCCCTTCCCACTTCGCCAGGGCTGCGGGCATTTCTGCGCCAGCCCCTTTGCTCCGGGCCTCGGCGGCCGCGATTTCGGCATCGAGCTTTGCCAGTTCCGCTTTCTGTTCCGCATTTGAAACCCTGAGCAACGGTGGCGTGTTTACTCCGTTCTTGCCCTCCGGACCGAGGACGCCGTTCTCCTCATTGGAATTAAAAAACGCGAACATTCCGTAAAACTCCTTCTGGGTGACAGGATCGTATTTGTGATCGTGGCAACGGCAGCAATTCAAGGTCAGTGCCATCCAGGTCATGCCGGTGGTCTCGACCCGATCGATGACGGTTTCGACAAACCATTCTGCCTCGATGCGTCCGCCTTCGCCATTGAGACGATGATTCCGGTTGAATCCCGTGGCAATGATCTGGTCTTCGGTCGGATTCGGAAGGAGATCACCGGCCAGCTGCTCAATTGTGAACTGATCAAAGGGAAGATTGCGATTGTAGGCATTGATGAGCCAGTCGCGCCAGATCCACATCTGCCGGCTGCCGTCGCTCTGAAACCCGTTGCTGTCGGCATAGCGGGCAAAATCGAGCCAGTCCAGGGCCATGCGCTCCCCATAGTGCGGCGAGTTCAGGAGCCTGTCCACGACCTTTTCGTAGGCATCGGGTGCCGTGTCTTTCTCAAAGGCGTCCTGCTCAGCCAGCGTCGGCGGTAGACCTGCGATGTCGAGCGAGAGACGGCGCAGCAGGGTCGCCTTGTCCGCCTCGGGCTGCATTTTCAGTCCTTCTTTTTCAAGTCGGGCGTCGAGAAAGGCGTCGACGGGATGGGAATTGTTCCCGCTTTTCGGCAGTTCAGGCCGTTCCGGCGCGATGAAGGCCCAGTGTCCCTGATACTCCGCCCCCTGTTCAACCCACTTTCGCAAGGTCTCCCGGTCAGCAGCGGTGATCGATTTGCCGCTGTCCTTCGGCGGCATGGAATCCGAATCCTCCGCATCGAGAAAAATCCGCACCAGCAGTTCGCTGTCATCCGGCTTTCCCGGAACGAGAGGCACGAGGCCAGACTTGCCCGGCTTAAAGGCCTCCTCTTTCAGATCGAGCCGGAAGCCGCCCTTGCGCTCCTTTTCGTCGGGACCGTGGCAGTGGAAGCAGGTGTTGGAGAGGATGGGGCGGACGTCGCGATTGAATTGAATTTTTTCCCCGGCATGCCCGGTCGACGAAAGGAGCAGGAGAATGAAAAACGAAAGAAAATGGCGGCTCATGATGGGTGCTTGGCAGAAACCGGCGTTACCAGCCAGGTTCAGGGAAAGATGTATGAAGTAGGACAAATTTTACGAATTGCTTCCGCCGCAACCGCGCCATAGGACACGCGCAACGCTCCTATTTTGGCCTTGCCATCCCTGCCCGCTTTCGCGAATCTGCGTCCATGCAAGCCCTCCGGAAGTCCCTTTTTCTCTGCCTCGTGCTGCTTCAGCCCGCTGGAGCACAGGAGGCCGCCGCCGATCATTCCTTCCCCGAAGTGAAGGCCTTTGCCGAAAAACTAACGGGCATCACCTGGGAGCTGCGAGGGACCAATAATTTGAAACGTCTGCGCTTTGACGGAAAGGCAATGCACTCGGTGCGCCCCGACGGAACCGTCAATGCGACCTACGACACCGTCTTTCCCGATGTGGGAGTGACCCGCCTCCTTTTCCGCGACGACACGAGCGCCTGGTACTTTTTTGG
>JAGNMT010000272.1 GCA_017991025.1 Verrucomicrobiales bacterium | reverse complement strand
GCTGCGCGGCGATGGTGACTTGCCGGCTGTTGGTAATGTTAGACATCGGGTTGCGGGCCCAGGCGTAGCGGTAATGCGCCGGTTCCGGAACGAAGGGACTGCTCAGCACCAGAATGTTCTTAACTTTTTTGCTTTTGTTGTCCTCGTCGACCTCGGTGAGCCAGTCGATCTCGGCGGGAAAAAACCGGCGGTCTTCACCCGCGATGGCAAAGCCGTTCATCTTGTCCTCGCTTTCATCTTTCATCGTTACAACAGTGCTCATCGTGAGCCGGAGGGTGTGGTCGACGACCTTGACTTCCTGAATCGATGGCGGCAGCCAGAACTCATCGGCGTTGCCTTTGAAGACCTTGTATTGAGTGGCCAGTGCCCACTTGGCGGCGCGCTCGCCGGCGGGAATTTTGATCTGCGGGTGATACCAGCTCTTGCGCAAGTCAAAGGTGCTGGCAAAGCCTATATTTTTGTCGCCGGCATCGCGGAAATCGCGAAAGGTCTTGTATTGCACTTCCCGAAGGTAGGGCCCGGCATCGTACATGGAAGCGAGAAAATTCTCCCGCGTCTGAGGCTCACCCGCTGTGCAAAGCGAGAGGATGCAGAATGGCATTGCGGGGTCTTTGAAAGCGTCCCGCCAGGCGGTGATCATTCTGCCGAAGACCTGATAATACATCTGCACGCCGGCGGTTCCGTTAAAGCAATTGTTGAAGCCTTGATGCCACACGGCTCCTTTGACCGCGAGCCCGGCGAGCGGCTTGATCGCCCCGGCATAACAGCGACCGGGCCGATTCATATCGGCGACCGGACCGGGTCGAAGGTCCGACGGCACGGGCTTTCCGCTCGGCTTCTTCTTTTCGTTGTTGTTGTAGTCCTCGATCCGCTTCCTGAGATCGGCTTGTGGATCGTAGGCCGCGATCCTGTCCGTCCAATCCTTGAGCAGTTCCCGGGTCTCTTTGCCATCGATCTGCTGCAGCAGGTCTTCGGGTGTCCAGGTTTCGACGGTCGTGCCGCCGATCGAGGCGTCGATCAAACCAATGGGCACTTTACTGGCCATAAAAACGCGGCGTCCAAAGATGTAACCAATGCCGGAAAAATCAGCCACGGACTCAGGCGAGCATATGTCCCAATCGCCCTTTCGGTCATGCTTGCTGAAAAAACTACCCCATTCGTAAAGGCGCTCGAAGCTATGGACCGAATCAAAGCCTTTGCCAACGGGTATGGTCAGTAATCGAATCTGCGGAAAGTTCGCCGAGGCCATCTCCAGTTCTCCATCATCGACTGCGCTGAGACGAAACTCCATATTGCTCTGACCGCCGAGAACCCAGATATCACCCACAAGGATGTTCTCGAGCGTCAGGGTTGTCGACTTACCTTTGACGATCAGGGTCTGGGGCGCGGAATTGGCCGGCATTGGAGTGAGCGTGACCTGCCAGGACCGATCAGCGGCTGCGATGGCACTGACCTGCTGACCTGCAAAGGAGACGGTGACCTGCTCACCCGCCGCGGCCCAACCCCATAGGTTCAATGGCTTGTCGCGCTGGAGGACCATGTTTGTCTGAAAGGCGTTGCTGACACAAAGTCCTTCGCCAATCGCGGGGACTTCGACGATATCGGCCCTAGGCGGGTTCTTCGGAAGCTCCATGGCCTGAAGCCCGGGCGAGGTCAGAAGGATGGAGATCAGGGACGTGATGGGCAGAGCGCGTTTCATGAGTCGATTCAGAAGAAGAAATGCATTTCGGCGGGGAGATTGAATACCGAAGTGGTGAAAGGACTACTTCTTGAACAGTTTGAGCTCCGCCATCGCTTCCGCCAAACCTTTACCGACGCCGCCTAGAATTTTCGCCGAACCGAGGTAGTGGAACTCGGCGTTCGATACGCCTTTTTCGAGGATAAGGCGTTCGCGCTCAGTCAGCATCTTGTTGTGCATTTTGTCTGCAAGGGCTCTTTCATCGGCCGGCTCGAGTTTCTGCTCCCTGGCGAGCTTTTTGGCCTGCTCTTTGATGTCGTTCTCCTTAACTCGGGCGACTTTGAGTTCGCGATCCCAGTAGTTCTCGGTCAACACGGCGGCGACGTTGCCTTTGAACTCGGGCATGAGGGATGGAGCGGCCATGGCATCGCGGATATTTTGGTGTGTGGATTTGTAGCGCTGCTCATCGGGACCATATTCGGAGGTGGGTCCGCCAACACCGATCACGCCGATGACGACGGGCAGATTCGGTGCGTTCAAGTCCTTGCGCACATCGCGGATGAAGTGCGCCATGGCCGAGCTGTAGCCATCGTAGCCGCCCGGCTTGTCGCGATTCGGATAGGTGCCGGAGTCCACCATGTCGTTCCAGCCCTGGAACCAGGCGAAACCAGCGAGTTCGTAGCCCTGAGCCGCATCATAATCCGGCACGACGCGTTTGATGTCACCGAGCACCTTCTTCACGTGTTCGACCATGAGCTGATAATAAACACCGGTCTCCTTTTCCTTCGCGGCCTTGATGGCGGCGATGTCCTTACCTTGTTTTTCAAGCTGCGCGAGTTGCGTTTCGTTGAAGACATACGGTCCAGCGCTCGGCGGGCGGAAATCCGTGTTAAGGCTCTTGCCACCCCACGAAGTCTTGATGAGCAAAATAGGCGCGTCCGTGAACTTCTGCATGTAGAGACCGAAGGTGAACTCCGGGCCGATCTTCTCGGTCGTGGCACCAAAGCCCGCCGTCAGTTTGCCCGTCTGTTCCGTCGTATCGTCCTTCCCGCAACCGATGGACGAAATCCAAACGCGCTCGCAGACCATCGGCGTGCCGTCGGTCTTCTGCATTTCGTCCAGCATCGGCTTTGTGGCCGGGTCCATGCCGATGTGTTCGAAGGTGCTGATCTTGGCGTGGCCCTGCATGTTCGACTGCCCGGCGAGGATGAAGACTTGCAGTGGCTTCGCGTGAAGCTGAGGCGCGAGAAGGAATGCGAGGAGTGAGAGAAGACGCAACGGTTTCATGATTCAGATTACGGATTTTCAATGACAAAAGCCGGCCGCGAGAGCACGCCTTCAGAGCGTGAGCCGTAATGGTCGGAGCGCCAAAAATTCTTCAAATCATCGGCCGTGATAAGCTGGAGACCGGGCGTCGCGACGGCGGGATTGCAGAGTATATAAAGGTTTTCCTCCGCGAGGTAGCCGCAGACATTGAGCGTGTGACCGGCGCTGCCTCCGGGGTACTGCGGTCCGATGTATTTAAAATCGACCACCACGGGCCGACCGGCATCGAGTTCACTTTTCAGCATGGCGGTCGCTTGATCAAAACCCGGGTCGTCCGGAGTGAAGGAAACGAGTTTCCAGTTCTGCCCGATTTTTTTCGAGGCATCCAGGAGGTGCCACCAATCTGTCCCGGTGCCGAGCGGAGACGGGCACAGTTTCTTAAAATCCCAGCCGCCGATTTGGCTGCCCTGAAAACGGGCGAAGGTGGCGCAGGCGGTGGAGCCACAGTTGTTGTAACCTTGATGGATGTGCGGTATTTTCACGAAGGCGAATTTCCCCGGCTCGGCCTTTCTCTGGCGGTAATCGATGAGTTTTAGAAGATCGGCCCCCTGCTGGGCCGAAGCGTCGGCGGAAGGTTGTGCCGGATGTCCGGTGGGTCCCGTGGGGCGGAGTTTCGAGGCCTTGGTCCAGGTGGCTTTCGCCGCGTCCAGTTCACCGGCTTGAAACTGCATTTCACCCAGCACGACGAGGCCTGAGGGGTCGTTCAGTTCCGCCGCCCGCTCCGCAAAGTGGCGCGCCTGCCCGGCATCGAGCGTGACTCCCTCACCGGAGAGATACACCATCGCCAGTGAGCCGGCCGCCCGACCGTGGCCTCCCTCCGCCGCTTTCTTCCAGGATTCGAGTGCCTTCGGGACGTCCTGCTCCGTGCCCTGGGCGCCGAAATAACACTGACCGAGGTTAAACGCCGCTTGTGGGGATTGTTCAGCTGCCGCTTTGAAATACCCGATGGCGATCACGGGATTACGTTCGACGACGGCACCGCGCAGATAGGCAAAACCGACAAAATCCATCGCCTCCGCATTGCCGGCATCCGCCGCCCGATGTCCCCACTGCATGGCCTCCACATCGTCTTTGGTGACACCTTTACCATCCCGATAGCGGATCGCGAGATCGAGCTGGGCTTTGGCATCTCCGCCCGCGGCCTGACTGCGCAGAGCGTCCAGATCGGTTGGTTCGTCCGCAAAGAGAAGGGAAAGGCTCATGGATGAGGTGACGAGAAGAGTCAGAAGGAGTCGATGCATGGTGGCTGTATGCGGAGGTTGGACGGCTTTCAATTGGTCTTGCTTTTACCCGGGAGTTCCACCATCGCCCTACCCATGGCTTCGCCGACGGTCAGCATCGCCAATAAAGCGAGCGCTGACACAATGCCGGAATGGTTGGCGGGGCTCATGATTCAGGGCCCATTCTAAATCACAGATCCCCGCTAACACAATCCATCTCTTCCTCGACAACCTACCCCCTATAGGGGTAAGTAATACCTATGCCACGATTGCAAATGCTTTCCGCCGCCGAACAGACCGCCGCCCACCTCCGAGCCGGGGTGGAGCGAGGCGATTGGAGCGGAATGATGCCCGGAGTGAACCAACTGGCACCGGAACTGGGAGTCACTCGCAAAACCGTTGAGGCCGCACTCCGACAGCTCGAGCATGAAGGGCTGCTTGTGGGCCGCGGACCGGGCCGGAAGCGCCTCATCGTTCTACCCCGCGGAGCGTCCACGCGCCCGATGCGGGTCGCCATCCTTCTGCACGAACCCGACGACCGTCATTTGGAATACATCGTCGAACTTCAGCATGCGCTGGTGGAGGCAGGCCATACCGTCGTTACTCCGGCCAAGTCGCTGAAGGAACTCAACATGAATGCGATGCGTGTCAGTCGTCTTGTCAAACAAACCGACGCCGACGCCTGGGTGGTCGTCGCCGGTTCGGGTGGAGTACTGGAGTGGTTCAGCGCGCAACCGCGACCCGTATTCGCTCTTTTCGGTCGCCGGGAAGGACTACCCATCGCGGCGATGGGCCCCGACAAGTCACCTGCCCTTACCGCAGCCACCCGCCATCTCATCGGTCTCGGCCATCGTCGCATCGTAATGCTCTGCCGCCAGTTGCGGAGACTGCCCAAGCCGGGGAGCAGTGAACAGGCGTTCCTTGACGAGCTCAAGGCCAACGGTCTACCGGTATCGGATTTCAACCTGCCTGACTGGGAAGAGAGCAAGGAAGGATTCCAGAGGCGCCTGCGTTCGCTCTTCCGGGTCACACCGCCGACCGCGCTCATCATTGATGAGGCGTCGTTCTTTGTCGCGACGCAACAGTTTCTCGCCGGACGGGGCCTGCGGGTACCGCAACAGGTTTCACTCCTCTGCACCGACGCCGATCCCGTCTTTGCCTGGTGCATGCCGCCGGTTTCCCACATTAGCTGGGATACGAAGACGGTCGTCCGTCGCATTGCACGCTGGGCCGCGACGGCGAGCCGAGGTGGCAGGGATATAAAACAAACCTGCGTCCCGGCCGGGTTCGTAATCGGCGGCACGATCGGGCCAGCGGACGATTCTCTGTGAGATCGCCCGCACCGCCCGGCCTTATTTATGAAAAAGTGAGCTGACCACCCTCGAC
>JAGNMT010000271.1 GCA_017991025.1 Verrucomicrobiales bacterium | reverse complement strand
TAAATATTCGTCTGATCGTAGAGGAGCCGCAGCGTCGTCTTGCGCGGCAGCGTATGCAAAGGCGGCACGAGAGTCAGCTCGTGCGCCACGGTCTTCCCCCACTCAGGCGAATTCATCGTGATCGCCGTATCGACCTTGGCAAGGGAAAGACGCTTCTTTCCCGGTGAGGGAGCCAGGCGCATCGCCTTCGTATCCCAGTTGAAGCAGGTATTGGCATATGGCTCCTGATACCCGTCATACGCGAGGCGGAGATGATTGGCATCGTGTCCGGCGAAAGGAAACAGCACATGCGACCAGTTGCCCGCGGTCACGCCGCCACCTCGCTTGTCGAAGAGCGATTCGATGTAGACATTACGCGCCTCGATCGCGTCGAGGAGCCGGTCTCGCGAAGCTTCATCCGGCACCATTTGGTAGGCCTGATGAAGATGCACGACCCGGGCAAAATGGCGCACATACTCGAACTCGGTTCGCACGAGAGCGAGGCGTGTTTTTGACTTCACGGTGGTGGCCTGTTTTTCAGCGAGACTGAGATCGGCATCGAGCGCGGTCAGGAGATTCGGCGTGTAGAGAAAGGCGATCAATTGAAACGGATCCTGCACCGTCTTACGCGGCCTGCCCTCCCCGGCGAGCGCCTGATAAGTCCAGATGTCACAACGCGTGCCGATATGATCGGAGTAGAGGGCAATGGCATGGTAGAGCTGATCGTAGAATGAGCGCATGTAAAAGGCAGCGCTCTTATTGCCGAAGGCGGCCTCGCAGAATTCGGGCAGAAGATCTTTCGCCGCGTTCTTCTCAGGATCATCAAACATGCGGCCCATCACGTAATAGACCGGTCCTTCCAACCCGAAGAGCTGGCCAGGTCCATCCCGATAAAGCGACTGGATGTGATTGGCTGCCAGACGTTTCACCTGGTCCTCAACAAAGCCCGGGGTTCGCATCGGCGTGTAGCGGGTCGCGAGATTCGGGCACCAGTTGTAAACATAACCGGTGAAGCCTCGCGGCACTTCGATCCCCCGCCACGGTGCGATGTCATCGTCGTTCGTCCCGGTTAACATGACACAGGTGTTGCCCGGAAATGTCTTAAAGGTTTTCGGCGGGACGGCGGTGAGGATGTAGGACATCATCGTCACGTCTTTACCGGGATGCGATTTCTCAAGGCGTTCAGCCACCTTGCGGTTGAAGATCCAGATCTTTTCACTCCAGTCTTTGCCGGTACCGTACAACGCTTCGCACTCGGCGCATTGGCATTCACGAAAACCGTCCGGCTGGCCCAGATCGACCGAGGCATAGCCACGATCCAGCCTTGAGGCGAGGTCCTGATATATGAGTTCCTGCACCTCGGGATTTGACAAACAATACTGAGCGCGCCCTCCTTCCGGCTTCAGGCGCGATCCGCTGATCATGGCGAAATACTCCGGGTGAGTGTTCCCGAATTTTTCCGGCGGCACGGCGCGTTCCCACGTGTGGCCGCCAAAAAGCTCATCGACACGCGGAAAGCGATTGTTGGCGAGATCATAAAAGCTGCCACCCGCCGGATGGGCAGTGTTCACTCGCAGGAGCGGGGTCTTTTCCACACGCAGATCGCCCGGCACCGATATCGTCGCCATAGGCAGAAACTCGATCGCCGGGGAGGCGAGCAGATCGACCTTCGCCGCCGCGCCGACAGGATTGTAGGGAGCAATTTCAGGATAGAGAAAACGCACTCCCATAAACTGCCGGACAAAATCCGCCACCGCCTTCGCGGTACCGACACGATCCCAGTTTGGTCGTCGCGGCTCCTCTGACTTCGCCTTCGCCGCATGATCGTGACCGGCCACGATGAGGTCTGAGCCGACGGTCCGAAGGACATAACTCCAGTCGCGCAGCGTGGTGACGTCGATGCCCTGGTCTCGAGCGAACCGTGTATCACCCAGATACAAAGAGGGTTTCGCCGGATCGCGCTGACTTTCAGAGACTATGCCCACCGCAACGCCATTCGCCTGGAAGGCAGTCTGCACGAGCCTCGCAGTTTGACTCAGGGATTCAGTGATCGCCCCGGCGGGTGATTTGTCAGGGACGACGATCTGATAATTTGATTTCCCATTCTCTACAAGCACGAGATCGGCGGCAGACAAAGAGGTGATCAGGCAGAGAAGAAAGAAAGAACGAAGGATCATGCGGGATATCGGGAGCGATATCCCTGAGAGTGAAGAATCAAAGCGACTTCGAAAAGCAGAGAATCATGGCGCATTCGCGACTTATTCTCCGGGAATCGCCGGGCAGCTTTTGCCCGACCTTCTAAAGGAGCTTCAACGTGGAGATACCTCCATCTATTTTCATGACCTGACCCGTCATAAAGCCCGAATCGGAACCAAGGAGGAAAACTGCCGCTTTGGCGACCTCGGAGGCGTCGCCGACCCGCTTGAGCGGATGCCGGTCCGCCGAGGCTTTGCGCTTGTCATCCGTGCTCAGGAGACTGCCCGCGAGGGGGGTGTCCGTGAGTGAAAGGGCGAGGCAGTTCACCCGGATCTTCGGGGAAAACTCCGCTGCGAGGGTCCGGGCAAGTCCCTCTAGAGCTCCTTTCGCGGAGGCAATCCCGGCATGATAGGGCAAGCCAGTGCCGACGGCGATCGTCGAGAAAAGGACAATGGAAGCGGCTCCCGATTTTTTCAGTGCCGGCAGTGCGAGGCGTATTGCCCGCACCGCGCCAAGGAAATTCACTTCGAGCTCGGCCTGGAAGTCATCGTCGGTGAGTCGTTGGAAGGGCTTCAACTGGATCGTGCCGGGACAGTAGACAAAACCGTCGAGCGATTCGGGAAGATCGAGGACGGCGCTGCGATCAGTCACGTCGTAGCATTGCCGTGCCACTTGCGGAAAATCGACGAGGCCGCCCTCGTTCCGTGTTGCAGCGATGACGCGGTCGCCCCGCATGGTGAGTTCACGAATGATCTCAAGCCCGATGCCCGAATTTCCGCCGACAACCAAAATGTCACGTTCCATCTCCGCACTATACGGCGGGAAGTCAAATTCGGAGCCGTTGACGGAAAATCAACGCGACGACGAAGTCGCCTACTTCTCCAACCGTATCGTCGCGGACCGTCCGTGGGCATCGAGTCCCTCGACTTTGGCAAAGGCCTCGACAAACGGAGCGGATTTCCGGATCGACTCGGGATCGAGTCGCACGATGCTGGTGCGCCTTTGAAACATGTCCACAGTGAGACCGGGGAACGATTTTCCCGCACCGCCAGTCGGCAGTTCGTGGCTGGGTCCGGCAAGGAAATCGCCGACGGATACGGGCGAATAGTTCCCCAGAAAGATCGCGCCCGAAGTCGTGATCCTAGGCAGGATCGATGCCTCTTTCCTCGCGATCAAAGAAAGGTGCTCGGGGGCAAAGGCATTCACGAGAGCAACGCCGTCTTCGAGCTTTTCGACGAGCACCATCCAGGCCCCCTCCTTGAGTGCTTTTTTCAACGGAACCTGACGGCTCAGCGTCTGGATCTGGCGATCAATCTCGGCATTCACCGCGTTCAGCAGCTTTTCCGAGTCTGTAATAAAACCCATGATGCTGTCACCCCCGTGCTCCGCCTGAGCGAGCATGTCGGCGGCGATGAAGGCAGCATTCCCGCTGCTGTCAGCGAGGGTCACGACCTCACTCGGCCCGGGCAGTAAATCCACCGCGACGACTCCAAAGAGCTGGCGTTTCGCCTCGACGACATAGGAGTTTCCCGGACCGTAGACTTTCAAGACCGGCTTGATCGTTTTTGTCCCGAGCGACATGGCGGCCATGCCCTGGGCTCCGCCAACTTTATAGACCTCGGTCGCTCCCGCTTCCTTCAGCGCATACAAAAGAGCAGGATTAACGATGCCCCCGGGACCGGGAGGCGTCATCACGACAATTTCGGGACAACCCGCCGCCGCCGCGAGGCACACGGTCATGTTCGAGGTCGAGACGAGCGGAGCACTTCCGCCCGGCACATAAATGCCGACCCGCTGGAAAGGCAGATAACGCTCTCCGACCTCGGCACCCTGAGCATTTTTGCCCGACCAGTCTTTGCGGAGGCTGCGCTTTGCGAAATCAGTGACGTTTTTCCGAGAAGCGGCGATAGCCTTTTTGGTTTCCGCATCGACCGCGTTTTCGGCGGCAGCGAGCTCGGCGGGAGTGACGCGGAGGTCTTTCGCGGATTTGAAGTCCGCCTTATCAAAGCGGTTCGAGAGCTCGATGAGCGCGGCATCCCCTCGCGATTTCACTTCGGCGATGATCCCCTTCACGACCTCTTCGACGCCAAGCGGCGGAGCGGAACGCCGATCCAGTTTCTTGATCGCTGAGGTAAAATTCTTGTCCGTGTACTTAATAAGGCGCATAAAATGACCCGACTGGTGCGGGGGAGGTTACTCAACAACAACCCTGAGCGATTTCAAATAATCGTCACCACCGAATTCCGGGGGCATCCCGGGGTGCTCGCAGGAGATTACGCGCCGTCTCCGCTGCCTGATGCCCTGAATCACATCGGATTCGAACTGAGTCGCTGTCAACCCGTGGGTATTCGCACAACACAACATCCAGCCGCCCGGCTCGACCAGGGCAACCCCGAGAGCTGCCAGATCCGCATAATCCCGGTCCGTGCGGAAGGTCGTTTTCCGGTTCCTCGAAAAAGTCGGGGGATCAAGCACGATCCCGTTAAAGGTCCGGCCCTGTCGGGCAAAGGTCCGCAACCACTCGAAGACATCGCCTTTGACCCCGTGATGATCCTTTGGGTCGAGGCCATTCAGGGTGAAATTGTCCCAGGTCCAGTTGAGGTAGGTCTTTGAAAGGTCCGCTGTCGTCGTCTCCGCCCCCGCGAGGGCCGCCATGACCGAGAATCCGCCCGTGTAGGCAAAGGTATTCAGAATCCGCTCACCGGGGCGAACGGTCTCCCCGACCCAGCGCCGGTTGAGCCGCTGATCGAGGAAAATCCCGCTGGAATAACCCGCGCTGAAGTCGATCCAGAACGAAGCCCCGTTTTCCCGCACCGGAAAACGCTCTGTTACTTCGGCCCCCCACACATGAGCCGGAGCCGTCGCCGCCGCCCTGTCTCGGGGACGCCAGTAGATCGAGGTAGCATTACCATCGGCGAGGAAAGTCAGGAACTCCGGAAACTGGTCCTGCTGTGTCTGGACCAACCAACGACCGTCAAAGTGATCGACCCATACCCCGTCCGCCGCATCGTGATAAATGCGCCATGCGTTGGTATCGGGAGAGGGGGAGGAGAATAATCTTTTCACGGCGACTGTAGGTTGCAATCCTTCCATCGCTTCCTACCTTGCGAAACCATGAATTCCGAACTGTCCGCTACGCTCGATTCCGCCCTCGCCACCGGAGACCTTCTCCAGAGCAGCCACGATAACATTACCGAACTCCTCAGTAGCTCCGGAAGCCCGGTCTACGAAGCCTCCGTCGCGTGGCTCGCGAAGGAAGGGCACTGGAAGGAGTTGAACAATCGCTTTTTCAAAAAACTCGCCTTCGGCACCGGCGGTCTCCGGGGGCGCTCCATCGGGGAGATCGTCACCCCGGCGGAACGCGGCAATGCAGCCGAGGGCGCACGACCGGAATTTCCCTGCGTCGGCACCGGTAATCTCAACTACTACAACCTGACCCGCGCGACTCTCGGACT
>JAGNMT010000270.1 GCA_017991025.1 Verrucomicrobiales bacterium | reverse complement strand
CCGAACAGTTTGAGTTCAAGTATCTGCGCAAGGATGGCTCTGACTTGTGGGCTTTTGTTTCCACCAATCCCATCACCAATGCCAGGGGCGAATACACGGGAGCGCTGGCGATGGTCACCGACATCACTGAACGCAGGAAGGTGGAAGCGGCGTTGAGGGAAAGCGCTGACCGATTTCGCCGAGCGATTGAGTCGACCCGGGAAGGTGTTTGGGAATGGAACATTCTGACAAACGAGGAATTTTTCTCGCCTCGCTGGTGCGAAATCCTCGGGTACCCGGCCGATGATCCGGAGTTGCCGCACACCTACGGCGCCTGGGTGGAACGGATACACCCCGATGACGTTGCGCAGGTGCGGCGTGCCCTGAGCGATCATTTGGAGAAGGGCATCCCCTACGATGTGGAGTATCGGCATCGGCACCGATCAGGTGAATACCGTTGGCAGAGTTCCCGGGGGACAACTTTACGGGACGTCAGCGGCAATCCCACGATGATGACAGGTTGCATCGCGGATATTACCGGGCGTAAGCAGGCCGAAGCGGCGCTGCGTGAGACCGAGGAGCTCTACCGGCTGCTCGCCGAAAACACGGAGGACATCGTGGGTCTCAATGATACCGAAGGAAACCGTCTCTATATCAGCCCTTCCTATTTCCGCAAGACCGGCTGGGCACCGGAGGATCTGGCGCGTCCTCAATGGCGCTTTATCATTCATCATGACGACATTCAAGTCGTCGACATCGCCCGCGCCAAAAATCTGGCGGGTGAGTCGACCCGGATCGAGCACCGGACCCGCTGCAAAGACGGTTCATGGCTCTGGTGTGACACCCGTTGCAAACCGCTTTTCGGAGCTGACGGCGAGGTGTGGCGGCTGCTCGTCTGGTCTCATGACATCACCGAGAGAAAGGCGGCGGAGGAGGCATTACTTGAGAGTGAGGAAAAATTTCGAACCCTCTATGAGACGGCCAGTGATGCGATTTTCCTGGTGGAGGGCAATTGCTTTGTTGATTGCAACACCAGCACCCTGGGGATCTTCGGGTGCCAGTCGCGCGATCAGATTGTGGGACACTCGCCCTCCGAGTTCTCACCGCTTCTCCAGCCAAACGGCCGTGAATCGACCGATTTCTCGATTGAAAAAATCACCGCCGCCATGACCGGTGAGCCCCAGTTCTTCGAGTGGGTACACACGCGGCTCGATGGCACGCTCTTCCCGGCAGAAGTGAGTCTGAATGCGTTCGAGGTAGGAGGACATGTGTTGTTGCAGGCAATCGTCCGTGACATATCGGGGCGCAAGAAGGCGGAGTCCGACTTGCGTGAGAGCGAGGAGCAGTTTCGTGCTATTTTCGAGCAGGCGGCGGTAGGGGTGGCAGTGATTGACAGCAATACGGGCCGGTTTCTTAAAGTAAATCAGCGCGCCTGCGAGATCGCCCGCCTCACGCAAGAGGAGATGCTGGCGGAGACTTTCATGGACCTCACCCATCCGGACGACTTGCAGGCCGATCTGGACAATATGGCAAAGCTCAAGGCGGGCGAGATCGGGACTTTCACCATGGAGAAACGTTACCTCCATGCCGATGGTTCGATCACCTGGTTTAGTCTCACCGTCTCACCGATGTGGCAGCCCGGCGAAACGCCATCCAGGCATATTGCAGTGGTTCAGGACATTACAATGCAAAAGGCATCGGAAGAAGCCTTGCGTTCGGCCAGTCAAAAGCTGCGATTACACTTTGAGCAAACCCCTCTGGCCGTGATCGAGTGGGATCTGGATTTTCGAGTCAAACAATGGAATCCCGCCGCGCTGACCATTTTCGGCTACAGTGACGAAGAGGCGTTTGGGCAGCATTCCTCTTTCCTGATTCCGGCGGCCTGGCACCCTCGCGTCGACGAGGTTTGGCAGGCCCTGCTGAAAAGAAGTGGCGGGGAAAGAAGCACCAATGAGAATGTGTGCAAAGACGGCAGGACGATCCTCTGTGAATGGTATAACACCCCGCTCATTGATGAGCAGGGAATCTGCACCGGTGTGGCGTCCCTCGTCCTGGACATCACCGAGCGCCAACGGGCGGAGGCGGAACTGCGGGCGAGCAACGAAGTGCTTGAGCGCCGCGTCGCCGAGCGTACTGCGAAACTACGCGCGTTGGCAGTTGAACTCATACAAGTGGAGGAGCGTGAACGGCTGCGGATTGCCGACACCCTGCACGAGGGGCTTCTGCAAATGCTTGCCGTTGGCTCGCTTCAACTTGGCGCCGTGAAGGATGACCTCGCCAGGGGAATTGTTCCTGCCGGTGTTGCTGACTTGCAGCACTGCCTTGATGAATCTATCAAAGTGGGCCGTACCCTCACCCACGAACTTTATCCGCCGGCCCTGCAGGCCCTCGGTCTGGGTGCGGCGCTGATCTGGCTGGGACAGTGGTATCATGATAAGTATGGAATGAGCGTGGAAGTCAACGTTGCCTCGGAAACGGAAGTCGAAGAGATGGAGTTGCGTATCATGCTTTTCCGGGCCGTGAACGAGTTGCTCGTCAATGTTCGCAAACACGGGAAGGTTCAGTACGCCCGTGTGAGTCTCAGTCGTTCTTCGCGAGGCTCTATACGACTCGTCGTGAGCGATACCGGCACCGGATTCGACCCTATCGAGGTGCGGGCAAGAGAGGGTTCGACGGGGGGATTCGGCCTCTTCAGCCTTCGCGAGCGGGTCGAGGCGCTCGGCGGGTCCGTCCGGGTGCGCAGTGCGCCCGGCAGTGGCTGCCGTATCACATTGACCATTCCGACAGGGAAACGGAGGGCGCCAGGTCGACAGTTGATCTCAAAAACGAAGTTAATCTGATTCGTGCTTAACCTTTATGTGCCGGGGCGAACGCTGAACCAACTTTCTACCTTTGCGTTCAAACGCCATGATCCCGCTCCCACTGTCCCGCAAAGAGGTACAGCTCCGCAGGACTGCGAAGTTGAAGCTTTTCTCTGATGCGTGAGCGGTAGGTTTCCACGGTGGAGTGACTCAAATTCAGCGACGCAGCGATTTCTCTGGTGTTCTTCCCCCGGCCGAGCATTTGAAATACCTCCAATTCGCGGTCCGAGAGTTTCTCCCATTTTTCAATATCAGGGGTGACGCCTTTTCCGCTCATTCGTCCCAGCAGCCTCGCCGTCAATTTTGGACTTGCATAAACTTCCCCGTTCATGACACAGCGGATCGCTTTGATGACCTCGGTGGACGCTTCGTTCTTGGTGATATAACCCTTTGCTCCGGCACGAAGAACCCGCTCGGCATACAGATCCTCATCATGCATCGAGAGGACGAGTATGATCACATCAAAACCCCGGGACTTGATGTCCTTGATTAACTCCAACCCGCTCGACCCTCGCAGGGAGATATCCACAATCGCAATGTCGGGTTTGGTTTCTTCAACCCGCTCCATCGCCTCCTGAACACTCTCGGCCGTGCCACAGACGTACATGCCGGGCTCGCGATCGATCAGCTGGGTGAGATGATCCCGGAACATGGGGTGGTCCTCGACAATAAGAACCTTGTATTCGTCGTTCTCCGATCTCCGGGTTTTGATCATCGTTTGTATGGTTTTGGTTTGATGCGGCAGTTCGTCAAAGTAAACCCTCTGTTTTGAAAACGGAACCGGCCTCGCGAACGCCACAGTCGCAGCATCAGCAGTAGCGGTCCCGGTTGATTACCTTCCGCCGAATATACATTCCCCTCTCGCTCTATCACAGCCAAAAGTAGTTTTCGTGCCGATAAAATTCGAACGGACCATGAACGGGGCGGAGGATCACTGATATTGTTGCTCGAAAATCAAAAAGGCGCTACACGCGGACGGCGCCATTGGTGATAGCACGTGTTTAGAAGGCACACTTGCCAGGGGAACTGCTAATTGCGATTGTAGGATCTGGATCGTGGGAAACGGTGAGCGCTTAAGTCAGCATTATTGAGCCATGATAGAGAAAGGTCATTCAAACGGAACCATTCTTTCGGCGGCACCGCCGCACGATGATATCAGTTTCCCCGCCCGATTTCTAATCGTGCTGCTGATTACATTTTTCGCAACCCTGCTCCTTCTCTACTCAGCCTTTGCTGCCAGGGAGAATCGGGAACTGAAGGCCGACAGGGCATCGACCGTGATTCCTGCTCTCTGACGAATGAGAGGCGGGCGAGTTTTCCGGCCGACGGGCAGTGAAGGGCCCCGCGTCACAGGCGTTAAAGAACTGGCGTTGGGTGCTTCACGGATTAGATTCCACCCATGACATACTACATCTTCGGCGTCATTGTCTCAGCGGTGCTTCTCTCGGGAATCAGGGTGGCGCAGGAATACCAGCGTGCCGTTGTCTTTCGACTGGGACGATATATTGGCATCAAGGGCCCGGGACTCTATTATCTCATCCCGATTCTTGATCGGGCCCAGAAGGTGGATATCCGGACTTCGACCGTGAATCTTGAGCAACAGGAAACGATCACCAAGGACAGTGTCACGATCAAGGTCAACGCGGTGTTATGGTTCCGGATTGTCGACGCCTCAAAATCGATTCTGCAGGTCGTCAACTACAACCAGGCGGTGTATCAATTCTCAGTCACCGCGCTGCGAAACATTATCGGGCAGCACACCCTTGATGATGTCCTCAAGAGCAGGGAACAGATCAATCAAACGCTCCAGAGCATCGTCGATGCCATCACCGAGCCCTGGGGCATCAAGATCGAAATGGTAGAAATGAAGGACGTCGAGATCCCCGAATCGATGCAGCGGGCGATGGCCCGCGAAGCCGAGGCGATTCGTGAAAAACGGGCGAGAATCGTGAAGGCCGAGGCGGAACTGGAAGCTTCCATCAAACTGACCCAGGGTGCGAAACAAATGGAGGAAAGCCCGATCGCTCTGGAACTGAGGCGAATGCAGATGCTCTCCGAGATCGGAATCGACAACAACACCACGACCATTGTTCTGATCCCCTCCGAATTCAGTCATGCCGCCCGGAATTTTGCCGACTCTCTGATTCAGAAGAAGCCGGATAAGAAGGAGTAGGGAAATCCGTTGCGGACTCAATCCTTCGAACTCTTCGGATCGAGCGCGTCCCGCAGGCCGTCGCCGAGGAAGTTCAGACTGAATAGCGTCATCCCGAAGATGATCGCCGGGTAAATGAGCAGGCCCGGATCACTCGCCATGCGGTCGGCACCTTCCTTGATGAGGGCACCCCAGCTCGCATCGGGTGGCTGGACGCCGAGACCGAGAAAACTGAGGATGGCCTCGAGCCGCATCACCGCCGGAACGGTCAGGGTCGTATAAATGATGACTGGTCCGAGGGTATTCGGAATGAGGTGTCGCGAAATGATACGCCAGTTTGAGAGCCCCAGACTGCGGGCCGCTTCGACGAATTCCTGACCTTTGAGGGAGCGAACCTGTCCGCGCACGATGCGTGACATCGTGAGCCATTCCACGGCGCCGATACAGACAAAAAGCAGCCAGAGCTGGTTTCCGAAATAGGTCGTCAGGATGATGACGATGATCATGAAAGGCAGCGCGTAGAGGATGTCCACGATACGCATCATGACCGAGTCGAGGCGTCCGCCGATGAAGCCGGAGACGGCTCCGTAGATGACTCCGATAGTGAGTGAGACAAAGGTGGCGAGGAAACCGACGGCAAG
>JAGNMT010000269.1 GCA_017991025.1 Verrucomicrobiales bacterium | reverse complement strand
TCCAAGGCCTCAAAGTCCTCCAGCGACATCATCACGACAGCCTGATCTCTGTTTCGCGTGATGATGATCGGAGCGTGATCCTCGCAAACCTTGTTCATCGTCGAAGCGAGATTCTCTCTCGCGGCGGTATAAGAAATGGCGTTCATGATACGGAGAGTATGCTGTCCATGTCGGGCGTTCAAGGAGGTGTTTATTTGAACGTTACCGCGTGAGCGAACTATTAGAGAAAATCGCTTTTTCAACCCTTCCCCCTCCCTTTAAGTCGTCGGGGCGAAATAGATGGCCTATTACCCGCCTAGTTGCGATCTCGTATGATTATGGCTTCCCTCATCACTCAGCGTTTAGGAAGCCGAACTCTTCCGGGTTCGGGCCTAAGAAAGAGTGCCGATTTGAAAAAATCGCAGCACAAGCGGACCTTTTGAGGCATCGTCGGGTGATGAGATCGTCCCCATCAAAATGATCCGCCAATTAAGAGTCACTTTCGTCCTGTTTGTCGGCCTCATAGCCACTCACGGGATCACAGAGGAGTTTCCCTGGCTCGGTGAAGAGCAGCGCAAGCAACTCGATTCAGGCCAGTTTGTCGTTCTCGGCCAACGCCCCGACGAAACGGATACTATCGATTATCGTTTCGTGACGGTCGCCAAAACGATGACCGGGTCCCGCCAGGTGATTTGGGAAGTCATCAATGACAAAGAGAATGCCGCTGATTTCATCGAGGGAGTCCTCGAATCAAAGGTGATCGAGCGCGGGGAGAACCGGATTCTCGTGGAGCAACTCACTCACGTCGGTGGACCGAAAGGATCGTATCGCTATCGTCTCCTGCACGAGTTGACTCCGATGACGCGAGCCGATTTTACCTATGCCGGAGGCGAATTGCGCAATGTGTTGGGGAGTTGGTGGATATTTGACGGGGCGGACTCGTCCACCTTTCTCGTTGTGTATTCGCTGCACATTGATCCCGGGTTTCTCGCGCCGCAGGTGGTGGTGAAAAGTGGCATGCGAAAGTCCATGCCGAAGACGATACAGGCGATCGCCAATGAAGTTACTCGTCGGGGAGGCCAGCGCTGAAAGGGCGGGAGTATCAGGGAAGAAGAGATATCAGAAGGAAAAAAGAGATAAATTTTGTTTGAAAATTATAAAATTCATAATTACAATACTGAGTTAAGGATTGTTTAGGCATGACATACTCCCAGAAGATTATCTCAGACGATTTCATTGATGTATCGCCGGAGCCAGTTCGCGGCCTTAAGAGGTGGAAAACAGAGATCGCCAAGGTCTTTGGGAGGGGGCCTGATTCCCGATGGGGAACTCAGCTGATGCGCATTGCGAGCGACATGATACTTGTCTGCGATGAGTCCCTTGAGATCCGGCATCACAACAGGGCTTTTTTAAAGGGAGTCGGATTCACTCAGGGGACTTTTACAAGCAAGAACCTCATCCAATTTTTTCCGTCAGAGGACCAGGACGATGTCGTTGAAGCGTTTGTGAGACTGAAGCGCGGGCACGCGGCGGGGATGCGGTTTAATGCCACCTTTCTCACCATGAAAGGCCGCCGCCAGTTCGATACGCGCGTCGTACGGAATCGCAATATAGATGGCACCTTCTTCTATTATCTGGTCGCGCGTGACATCACCGAACTACTCGATGATTTAACGGGTGCCGAGGGTCATGCAGTCGATCCTCTCTTTTGGAATCTACCGGTGGCCGCCTGGCGGACAGATGAGAATTTGTGTATCCTCCAGGCGTACGGCGGTCTCTGGACGGAACTTGGTGTGGCAAAAGAGGGACTGATTGGGGGAGATCTCGGTCAGAACGAGCATCAGAATCTTCCACTTTTCCTTCTCGGAATTGACTATCGCGATACGCTGTCCGGCATGACGCTGAATACGGACGTGGCCCGGAACGGAGAGAGTTTCAACGTCACCGTCGAGCCCTTTCTTGATGCCGGGGGCAGGATTGTGGGCACTATTGGTATTCTCCGAAGGGCGAGAGTGTTGAAGCCAGTCATCAAACTGGATCGTTCAGATGCTTTCGGCCTGCCTGACGAACATCGACCTCACCATAAAACCCGAAAGGTTTTTCTCGAGCCTGTGGCTGCCGAGCAAGTGGGCGCGAACCGGGCGTCCATTTCTCGTGAGAGCTTGATCGCTCCTCAAACCGGTCGGGTCTCGACGAGGCGTTCGGCGGAAACAGCGGACCTCGATTCAGTCGCGCTTTCGAATTGATTCGCGAGGTCGCAGTCGAACTTGAAAATGAGGTCTAAAATTGATTGGTGCCTCGATAGAAAGACGTGCCTCAACCCTCTATTGTCGGTCAAAGGTCGGCGCAACACGGGCAGGGCTGAATCCAGTGCCCGGGGCTGACTTCGCGGAGGTTGAGATCCATGCCCACGCTATCTTTCCACCGGGGATGCCGCATGCGATGCCCGAATGCGCAGCCCTCGGGCGGGTTGATCGGGCTCGGCACGTCGCCCTTCAGGAGTTTGCGCTCGTGCCTTCGGGACGGATTGGCCTGCGGAATCGCGTCGAGGAGGGCTTTGGTGTAGGCATGACGCGGGTTCCGGTAAAGATCCGCCGCCGGGGCGAGTTCGACGATTTTGCCCAGATACATCACTGCCACCCGATCACTCATGTGTTGCACGACACTGAGGTCGTGGGCGATGAACAAATAAGCGAGCTTGAAATCGGTCTGTAGCTCCAGCAGCAGGTTCAGCACCTGCGCCTGGACGGAGACATCGAGGGCAGAGACCGGTTCGTCACAGACGATCAGGCGGGGTTTCAGGGCGAGGGCACGGGCAATGCCGATACGCTGCCGCTGGCCGCCGGAAAACTCAAAAGGATAACGGCCCAGAGCGTCTTCCGGCAGTCCGACGCGGCGGAGGAGCTCGGCGGCCCATTCCCCTCGTTCCCCCCGTGTGCCGAGCTTTTGAATGACAAAGGGCTCTTCAAGAATCTGCCCGACGGTGTGGCGGGGGTTGAGTGACTCTGCCGGATCCTGGAAGACCATTTGCATCTGCCTCCGCAGACTCCGCAGCGCTCCCGGCCGCGAGCGGGTGATGTCGTGCCCTTCAAAAACGACGCTGCCTGCGGTCGGTTTCAGCAGTCTCACGACCGATTTTGCCACGGTCGATTTTCCGCAACCGCTCTCTCCGACGAGTCCGAGGGTCTCTCCTTCTTCGAGGGCGAAGCTGACCCCGTCCACGGCTTTGCACACCGCTTTGGTGCGGTGAAGGACGCCGCCCCGCACCGGGTAATACATCTTCAAATTCTGAACGGTGAGCAGGGACATACGGAATTAGATCGAATTCGCAAAACAGGCGCAGGCTTCGACGCCCTGGCCGCCGCCACACTCTTTCCAGGGTTGACGGGTCCCGAGAACCTCATTGCCATGTTGATTCGGGCAGCGGGCTGCAAAACGGCAGCCGACGGGGAGATCGCGTAATCCCGGGACCATGCCGGGAATGATGGGCAGCATGGTCTTCGGCGGGTGATCCAGCCGGGGCAGGCAACCGATCAGACCTCTGGTGTAGGGGTGCAGGGGATTGCGGAAAATGGTTTCGACGGGGCCGCGCTCGACGAGCCGCCCCGCATACATCACCGCCACGTCATCACAGGTTTCGGCGACTACGGCGAGGTCGTGGGTGATGAGGATCACGGCCATACCGGTTTCCTTTTGCAGACGTTTGATGAGGTCGAGGATCTGCGCCTGCACGGTGACGTCGAGGGCCGTCGTCGGTTCATCGGCAATGAGGACTTTCGGATTACACGACAGCGCCATCGCGATCATGACGCGCTGGCGCATGCCCCCGCTGAGCTGGTGCGGGTAGTCGTTGACCCGCTCATCCGGGGCAGGAATGCCGACCCACTCCATCAGCTCGACCGCCCGCTTCAATGCAGCCTGTGCACTCATCTCCTCGTGAAGAAGGAGGTTCTCCACGATCTGGTGGCCGACTCGGTGGACCGGATTCAGCGCCGTCATCGGCTCCTGGAAAATCATCGCGATCTCGTTGCCTCGAATCCTGCGCATCGCTTCGAGCGGCAGAGAGAGCACGTCTCTTCCCTCAAGCAGCACCTCGCCCTTGAGAACGCGGCCGGAGGGCTGCTCGAGGAGGCGAATGAGGGTCCGCGCGGTGACGCTCTTACCGCAACCGGATTCCCCGACGAGCCCCATCATCTTCCCGCTCTCGAGGGTGAAACTGACCTCGTCGACCGCCGTGAGCAGGCCCTGCTCGGTTTGAAATCCGACGCGCAGATCGCGCACTTCCAGGAGTGGTTCATTCATGCGCTTCGCCCCCTTTCGGCGTTAAGGCTTTCAAATTCTGATCGTAGACTTCGTCCACCTCCGGGAAGGTGCGTCCGGTGCGCATCGCCTCCATCGTATCGGCACGGGCCGCCTCGTCAATCCAGAGGACATGGTTCTGATAGGGATCCTGACTGACCGCGACATTAAATCCCGGCGGCCATTTGATCCATCGCCACGAGGCCATCCAGTAGAAATTCTGCTCGAAGCCCGGCACCCAGATCGCTTCATCGTGAATGATCTGGTCCGCCCCGAAAACGGTACGCCGGAATTCCTCCACCGTAGTCGCCTTGCGCTGCGCTTCGCAAAGCGCGTCCATTTCGGGATTGGCAAAGCTCGTGAGATTGTTCGTGTTCGGGCGCGGCGTCTTGCCATCTTCGAGGTAGGCGTCCTTGCTGTGAAAGCTTTGAAAGTGGTCGGGGAAGGGAGGTGTCATGCCCCATGCCACCTGCACCGCCTGATGTTGTTTCTGGCTCGCCTTCTGAAACGCCGCCGAGCCGTCCATGCTCTCCAGGCGAACCTCGAGGCCGCACTTGAGCGCCTCTTCGCGGAGTCTCTGCATGTATTTGTCAATGATGGGGCTCTTCCGGTGGGTGATGGTGAGGGTGAGTCGCTCGTTCTTTTCGTTCACGAGAACTCCGTCAGGACCGGGTTTGGTGTAACCCGCCGCAGCGAAGGCGGCCCGTGCTTTTTCGGGAGAAAACTCGCGCGCCACGAGAGGCGGATTCCCGAGCAGAGGATAACCCTCGGAAAACGCGTTGAGCCGGCGATAGTCACCGCGCAGATCGAAGTCGATCACTTTCTGGTAGTTCGTTGCGTGGCTCACGCCGATCCGGACATCGCGATTATTGAGCGGTGCCACCGCTGTGTTCAGATAAAGCCCGGCTGAGGAACTCGGCCAGATATTGTAGAATTTCGCCTTCTCAATGTAGCCGTTGTGCACCTGCGGGATCTCGAGCCGCTCATACCAGTGATCCGGCGCACCGACGAGAAAGGTGTCGAGAGTCCCCTGAAAAAAGAGTTCGAGCGCTTTTTCGGGAAGTCTTACGACACGATAGATGAGCCGGTCCGGATTGAAGCGATAGCGGGTGAATTTCTTGTCACGCGCCCACCAGTCCTTTACCCGGGTCAGGGTGATGCTGCGCCCGAACTTGATGTCGCCCTCGAGGATTGCATAGGCCCCGGTCGTGGGGCGCGGACGCCACTGATAGCGGGACTCGAAATCGGGGCCGAACTCCGCATAATAATGCCTCGGCATCGGGTTGAGGTTCGCCCAGTAAGGCGCGAGCGCCTTCGGTTCGGCGAGCGTAATGGAAAAGGTCAGCGCGTCGTAGCGGGTGATGTTGGTGTATTGTGAGG
>JAGNMT010000268.1 GCA_017991025.1 Verrucomicrobiales bacterium | reverse complement strand
TCGGCATCCCCGAGAATGTCCACCGGATTAGCGTGCGACCAGTTTGCGGGCAGCACTTCGTCGAGCCGGGTCCGGGTTTCCTCCCCCAGTTCGGCCAGAGCCAGACCCAGGTCTCCGGCGCGGTCGCTCGCCATCACCGCCGGTCCGCCGCCGTTGGTGACGATGGCGAGACGGTTTCCGGTGGGTTTGAAGTGGGCCGAGAGAGCCTTGGCTGCGGCGAAAAGCTGGACCACGCTGGAGACCCTCACCGCCCCGGAACGTCGGATCGCGGCGTCGAAGACATCATCCGCGCCCACGAGCGCGCCGGTGTGCGAGAGGGCCGCCTTTGAACCGGCCTCATGACGGCCCACCTTCACGAGGATGACCGGCTTGGTGCGCGCCGCGGCGCGAAGCGCGCTCATAAAACGGCGCGACTGGCGTATGCCCTCGATGTAGAGCAGGATGCTCTCGGTCTTCGGGTCCGACTCGAGGTAATCGAGGATCTCCCCAAAATCCACGTCCGCCGTCACCCCCAGCGAGAGGACGCTGGAAAAGCCCACGTCGTTCGGCTTCGCCCAGTCCAGGATCGCCGTGCAGAGCGCACCCGACTGCGACACGAGCGCCAGATTGCCAGCCTTGGCCCCGGCCTTGCTGAAGGTGGCATTCAGTCCGATTGAGGGACGCATCACCCCGAGACAATTCGGCCCCACGAGGCGAAGACCGTAGCGTTGCGCGATTTCGAGGACCCGGCGCTCCAGCGCGCGGCCCTCCGCTCCGGCCTCGCCGAAGCCCGCCGAGAGGATCACCGCCGCCTTCACCGCGTGCCTCCCGCAGGCCTCGATGATATCCGGCACCGTGGCCGCCGGAGTGGCGATGACCGCGAGGTCAACCGGCTCGCCGATGGACTCGAAATCGGAATAGGAACGTCGTCCCTGGACGACCTCGTGCCGGGGATTCACCGCGTAGAGTTCGCCCTGGAATCCGCCCTCGAGAAGGTTGCGGAAGGTCAAGCCTCCGACCGAGTCCGGGCTGTCACTAGCGCCGAACACGGCGACGGAACGCGGCGAGAAGAGGGGGCTCAGGTAATGTTGACTCATGGCGGAGGTGCGAGGATTCGAGGCTCCATCTCCGACTGTAAGGGAGGATCGGAATCCTTCGCCACGAAAATCCTCACAAGCTTTCACATTTGGGGTAATCTTCGTCCCAGCCGTCTCCAATGCCGACCGCCTACATCAGCCACCCCGCCTGCCTGCGTCACGAGATGGGGCCGGACCATCCCGAGTGCCCGGCCCGTCTCAAAGCCATCGCGGACCAGCTCATCGCCTCCGGGATCTTTCCCTTTCTTCATCATTACGAGGCCCCCCACGCCACCCGCGAACAGCTCGCCCGCGTCCACAGCGCGGCCTGTCTCAACGCCATCGATGACGCAGCACCCGACGAGGGACTCGTCAGGATCGACCCGGACACCTGGATGAATCCGTATACGCGGGAAGCGGCCCTCCGCGCTGCTGGCGCCCTCGTCCTCGCCACCGACCTCGTCTTGACGGGTGAGGTGGAAAACGCCTTCTGCAACGTGCGCCCTCCCGGCCACCATGCGACACGGGACCAGTCCATGGGCTTTTGTTTTTACAACAATGTGGCCGTCGGCATCGCCCACGCGCTGGAACACCACGGACTCAAGCGCGTCGCCGTGGTTGATTTCGACGTGCATCACGGCAACGGGACCGAAGACATCTTCCGCGACGATCCCCGCGTGATGCTCTGCTCCAGCTTCCAGCATCGTCTCTATCCCGGGAGCGGGCCGTCGCAAGCGAGCGATCACCTTATCCTCGTGCCGTTGCCCGCCCACACCCGCGGACCCGCCTTCCGTGCCGCCGTCGCGAAGCATTTCCTAACTGCGCTGAATGTTTTCCGGCCGCAGATGGTCTTCGTCTCCGCCGGCTTCGACTCGCATCGCGAAGACGAGATGGCCGAACTCGAACTCGTCGAAGATGACTACACCTGGATCACGCGGGAGATCAAGACGGTCGCGGCCGCACACGCCGGCGGCCGCCTCGTTTCGGTCCTCGAAGGCGGCTACCAACTGCACGCCCTCGGTCGCAGCGCGACAGCCCACATCCGGGTCTTGTGCGACCTGTGAGTAACACTATGCTCAGAGGATATTCCCGGAATGAGAGTTTCAGAAGCGACTTCGTATCACGCAATCCGTCGAGACGGGTTCAACAGGAAACGGCCCGTTTGCATTAAATCCCGGCGCGGCGGATAAGGAAGCATTTTAAGCATCCCCCTTGCGATCCCCTTCTCTAAGCCATGAAACGCCCTTGCCTCCTCCTCCTGCTCCTCTTCGCCCTCAGCGTTTCATCCTCTGCCGTCGAAAAACCGAACCTCCTCATGGTCTTCATCGACGACATGGGCTGGGGTGACTTTTCCTGCTTTGGCAATCAGGACGCGCAAACGCCAAACGTGGATCGCATGGCCACTGAGGGCATCCGTTTCTCACAATTCTATGTGAACTCGCCTATCTGCTCGCCCTCACGCTGTGCGCTTACAACCGGTCAGTATCCGCAGCGCTGGCGCATCAACTCGTTCTTGAACAACCGTGGCGACAATGAACGGCGCGGCGTGGCGAACTGGCTCGATCCAAAAGCACCCACGCTGGCCCGACTTCTCCATCAAAACGGCTACGCCACCGGCCACTTCGGCAAGTGGCACCTCGGCGGCCAGCGCGACGTGGATGACGCACCACCGATTACCGACTACGGCTTCGATGAATCGCTCACCAACTTCGAAGGCATGGGCCCGAAGATCCTCCCGCTCACGTTAAAGCCGGACGACGACAAACCGGGCAAAATCTGGGCCGACGCCGTGAATCTCGGCCAGCACGTCACATGGATGCAGCGATCGAAAATCACGAGCGGTTTCATCGGGGCCGCGCTTCCCTTTATCGAAAATGCGGTTGCCGAAAAGAAGCCCTTCTATGTCAATTTATGGCCCGATGATGTGCATAGCCCCTGGTGGCCTCCGGTCGAGAAGTGGGGCAAAACCAGGCGCAACATGTACCATGCGGTGTTGCAGGAGATGGATCGCCAGTTCGGCCAACTTTTTGATCACATCCGAAATAGCCCGGAGCTGCGGGACAATACCCTCATTCTAATTTGCTCCGATAACGGACCCGAGCCCGGAGCTGGCAGCGCCGGACCTTTCCGCGGCACCAAGACAACTCTCTATGAGGGCGGTACACGTTCCCCCCTCATCGTTTGGGGGCCCGGTTTGATCGAGAAAAGCAAAGCGGGCACATACAACGAAACTTCCGTATTTGCCGCCTTTGATCTGGTGCCATCCATGCTTTCAATCGCCCAAGTCCGCACGCCCGAAGGCACGAATTTCGATGGTGAAAACCTCGCGGCTGTCCTCCTGGGACAGAGCGCAGCGTCTCGTGCTGCCCCCCTCTTCTGGCGCCGTCCACCCGATCGAAAAACGGCCTCGGCCACCCTCCTTGAGCCTCTCCCGGATCTCGCCATGCGCGAAGGCGACTGGAAGCTCCTCTGCAATTACAATGGTAGTAAGGCGCAGCTCTACGATCTCGCCAACGATCGCGGCGAAACTACCGACCTCGCCGCGGGACATCCGGACATCGTTGCGCGCCTAACCGGGGCTCTGCTTGCCTGGCACCAGTCCATGCCTCCTGATAACGGCCCGGCTCTGGGCGCGGCGTCTCCGGAATCGAAAGGTGAATGAAAGAAATGAAGCCCTGAGATGCCGCCCCAGAAGCTCAATTCACCTTATCTTTAGTCTTGGCCAGGAGGCGCCGGGAGCAGATCAATCCCGGTAACATCGGCAACCAGAAACTCAGGCCGCGAAACAACAGCGTCGCCGACAGTGCCACCGGAAGTGCCAGGCCAATACTCTTCAGTGACATGACCGACGCAGTCTCAAATGTGCCCAGACCACCCGGCATGATGCCGATCGTGCGGAACAGTGTCGATGCCATAAAACTCGAGAGGACTCCGTCCATGGGTGCCGTCACACCCAGAGCACGCACCGCTACCCAAACGGTGGCCGCATCGAGCAGAAAAATAACGACATGGCAGGCAAAGGCCTGGGACAGTACACGCTTATTCCGAAACGACTCCGCGTGCGCCTGATCGGCCCAGTCGATGAGATTCGCCAGCTTTGGAAAACGACGCAGTCTTGTTTTCAGCCGACTCGTTCGATTTCCCGGCAGCGTGAGTAGAAACCGCGTCACTCCGAAGCCGACGCCTATAAAGACGAGCATCACCGCGCTGACCCAGATGGGAAAATAACCCGAATAGAGAGTCACGATGAGGGCACCCGCCATCAAAAACGCGTAGGCCAGATAATACATCGCCGTATCTATCAAAACCGTTGATACAATCACCGCACGGGGTATTCCCGCGTGCGACATGGCTCCGGATACCAGCGCCACGCCACTGATCCCCGCTGAAGGCAGCGCCTGATTGACAAACAGCATCGCCAGACTCAGCTCATAGGCTTTGCCCATTGGCATCAAGTGCCCGGTAGATCGCGCCACCAAACGCCAGACAAAGGCCTGGGCGAGATACGTGCTCGATTGCAGCAACACGGCCAACCCAAGTGAGAGTGGCTCGATTGTCTGCAGCAACCGCAGAAATTCCCTCTGGTCCGCCAGATGCGTGACGACGAGAATCAACGCCATACAGGCCGCCGTTCCCACCAACCATATCAGCCACTTCAGCGCCGGCTTCGATCCGCGGAGGTGACCCGCCAGTGGCTCATTCGACGCTTCTATTTTCGGACATTCAGACATCTCGTCTGCCGGGTTGATCTCATCGTGCGGGAATCTTCGCATGATTCGGGGCATCCTTAAATTTCGAATTTACGGGGCGTGTTCATAGTTCTGTGGCCTCACCGCCCGGTTGACCGGGCAGCGCGTGGTTCTCGCACTGCGCCCTCATTTCACGCGCTCTTTCACAAGAGAGCCGGGCCTGATCTTGTCGCCGGGATGAAGCACCACGCGATCACCCGGTTGGAGTCCGGCCATGACTTCCACGGCGACGTCATTCCGCTCGCCGGGAGTAATAATGGTTTTCTCGGCACGATGGTGCTCATCCACCCGGAAGACAGCCCAGCCCGAGCCCTCTTCATTTCCGTCGCGAAAGAGTGCTCCGGCAGGAACCTGAGTAGCCAGTTCCCGCTCGTAGATGACGATACGGCCTTCGATGCGGTAGGCGTCGCCCAAGCCGCTTCCGGACTGGTCTCTGTTCTGATCGGTGAACTCACCCGGTGCGGACAAGGGCGGCTTTTCCGATGGTTCCGGAACCGTAAAGTCGGCGTAGATCCACACCCTTTGTTCATCCACCCCGAGAGCGGAAACCTTGGTGAAGGCGGCGGGATCGACCCGTCTCACCGTAGCTGTCAAATCGGCATTGCCGCCCCAATGCTCAATATTTATGTGTTGCCCCGGGCGGATGCGAACGGCATCCTGCGATAGCACGTCTATGCGGACTTCGAGACTGCGGGGGTCACCGAGTTCGAGAATAGACTCCCCGCCCGCAAGGACGGCGCTGCTCTCACGGTCCCGGCGAAGGACGACGCCGTCGATCGGGCTTCGTATTGCAAAATGGCGATCGTCAGCAGGCGTCTGACCGGTTGCTGATTTTGAAAAAAGAAGGGCGGCGTGGGCCT
>JAGNMT010000267.1 GCA_017991025.1 Verrucomicrobiales bacterium | reverse complement strand
CCGGTGACATCAAGGATTGGAGCGAACTCGGCGGCGAAGCCGGTCCTATCTCCGTCTACACTCGCAACACCTCTTCGGGCACCTACAAGTCCTTCCAGGAGATGGCGATGAAAAAGCGCGACTACGGCTCGGATACTCAGAAGATGGCCGGTAACGAGCAAATCGCTGAAGAAGTAGCCAAAAATGCCAACGGCATCGGTTACGTTGGACTCGCTTATGCCACCAAAGAGGGCGTCAAGGCCGTTAAGGTCGACGACATCGAGCTTAAGCCCGAGAATACCAAAACGTATCCCATCGCTCGGACGCTCTATTTCTACACCATCAACGGTAAAACCTCCGAGGCTGCAGCAAAGTTCCTCACCTGGGCGACAACTGACCCCAAGGCCGCTGAAGTGGTGACCCGCGTTGGTTTCATCGCGAATAAGTAATCTACTGCCCCTTTCCAGATGAGTGACCCCCCGGTTTCAGGAGGAGTCGCTCAAGCTGGCTCTAGATGAACGCCCGGCGAGTCCTCTCGCCGGGTCTTTTATCTCAACTCGTCACCGTTTTTTCTGGCACTTTCTTCACCGGAGTCACATCCTTCTTACATTCAACGAACATGAGCGACCCAGCTACCGCCCCAGAGGCCTTTTCCGGACGCGAAGCGTTCAAGCGTCGAGGATTCCGCATTTTCGGACTGGGCCTCCAGGACGCCATCCGCTACTTTTTTGGGGGCAACGCGAGTCTGGCGATCGTTTTTATTATTTTGATCTGCGTCTTCCTCAGTCGCGAAGGCATCATGTTCTTCCCGGACCACCACGAGGGACTGCGTTCCTATCGCGAGGCCGGCCAGGAGTATGTCGATTATCTGGGCGAAGAGATTAATGCCCATAACGCTATTTACAGCAGCGCGAACATCGCCTATTTCGCCGAAATAAACGAATCCTCGGTCGCCGAGGATGATCTCCTGCGCGCGACTCGCGCCGTCTTCGCCAATGTCGAAAGGATAACCGACAAGTCATGGGGTCTTCTAAAACGCAAGATTCAAGAAGAGGTTGAACTGGCCAAAGAGTTAGAAAAACTGGGAAGCGGTTCTCCGGAGGCAGCGGCAGTAGCAGCAACCCTTGACTCTCGTCGCGGGGAGATTGCTGCACTGCGGAAACAACTCCGGTCCGAGGTGGAAGCCGCCCTTGATACTTCTGAGGGCTGGGACATGGGGGTCGGGGCTCGCAGTCCGCTCGATTCTGCCCGGGACAGGATCCGCGAGGCGGTGTTGTTCGCCGCATTTCCAGGTGCCAAAGAGGAACACCCCTATCTGCTTGAGCTCAAGGCTGCCAGCAAGGCCAAAAAGGCGGAGGCCGCGACCCGATTAGTTGCGTTCAAAACTACCCTGACTTCGATTCAGGATGCCATCAAACCCCTGCGGACTCTTCACGGGGAGTTGCGCAAGACAGCCAGCGAAAACCGCACCGTAATCAACAGCTTCAAATCGGCGCCGCAGCGACGTGCTGCCTTGCTTGAAGGTATCACCAAAACAGCGGATCCCGGAGAGAAAGCGAGACTCCAGGCCGAGGCGGATGCCGTAGAAACAACCGCGCCTGACCTCGTGGCCATGAATGCTCCCTTCTACGCTGCGGTGCCGAAACACAGGGAGTTGGTGATTCCCCTCCAGACGGAAATGGATCGCCTCTTCGATGCCCTTCCGACTGACAGCTCCACAGAGAGTGCCCGCGAGAATCTGAAACACTGCAAGGTTCTCTACAAGAGGTTCGAGAATACCCTGGAGGAGAATCGGGATAATGTGGCGGAATGGCGCCACGACAGACCGGTCTCCTGGGTGGGGTCGATCAGCGCCTTTATCTTAGGCAAACAGTGGATCACCAACAGCTCGTGGCACGATTTTTATGGTCTCTTGCCCCTGCTCACAGGGTCTTTCCTGATCTCAATCATTGCCCTGATCGTAGCGGTTCCTTTCTCTGTCGCCGCCGCTATCTACGTCAACCAGTTGGCATCGAGGCGGGAGCAACAAATCATCAAGCCCTCGATTGAGTTTATCGGAGCGATTCCCTCTGTGGTGCTGGGCTTCTTCGGCATCCTCGTTTTCGGGGAGACGCTGCGAGCGGTCAGTCAGGTGGAGTGGCTCTCGTGGGTTCCCGGCTTCCCCATGGCGGAGCGGCTCACAATATTGAATGCGGGGCTCCTCCTTGCCTTCATGGCCGTTCCAACCATTTTCACACTGACCGAAGATGCGCTGGAGAACGTTCCGGCGGCCTTCTCAGAGAATTCTTTCGCAATGGGCGCTTCAAAACTTCAGACGGTATTCCGCGTGGTTCTCCCCACGGCGGTCTCCGGAGTCATTGCGGCAATCCTGCTCGGGTTCGGGAGAATTATCGGTGAGACCATGGTGGTGCTCCTTGTTGCCGGGAATAAAATCAAGATCCCCGACTTTTCCGAGGGCTTCGGGGTGATAGCGCAACCGACCCATACCATGACTGGAATCATCGCTCAGGAGTTGGGAGAAGTAGACGGCGGTTCACTCCACTGGAGAGCCCTCTTTATCATCGGCATGGTCCTGTTCGTCATCGCCCTACTCGTGAACTATGCGGCTCAGCAGGCGCTTAAACGTTTCCAAAAGATATAACTTATCTCCCGCATCCGGCCTTCATTTTCTCTTTCGCCAATCGCTTCCCATGCACGACATCGCCGAAGAACTTCCGACAAAGAGCAGCGCCAATCCTTTCGCCAGCAAAGGAGGGGGGGCGAAAAGCAGGGAACTGCTCACGGCGATCATGCTGCGCTTGGCGACCTATTTTATCCTTCTCTGTGCCGGCTATATCTTTGTCGATATTATTATTAAAGGGGCTCCGGTTGTTTTTAAGGTCACTCCGCCCTTTGTGAATACCGATTTTTTAACAAAGAGCCCCGTGACTCTCATGACGTTTGAGACCTCCGACGGGGAGCAGCACAAAATGGATTTCGGCGATTACTCGCAGTTCAAACGCGATTTCCCGGAACTGAAGATTGTCGAGGAACACTCCCACGCTTTCTCTGGCGGGGGAATTCTCGGGCCGCTTGTCGGAACGGCACTCTTAACGGGGATTTGCATTATCATTGCTCTCTTCGTGGGAATCACCACCGCGATCTATCTGAACGAATATTCGTCGAAGGGGCGGTTCATGGACGTCGTGCGCCTCGCGATCATGAACCTGGCTGGTGTTCCGTCCGTCGTTTATGGTCTGTTCGGACTCGGTCTTTTCTGCCTTGTCGCCCCGGTGATTACTTCCACGCCTCATGAATCCGCGCTTTTTACGGTGCCGATCATTTTCAGTGACTACTACCTCTCATTTCAGGGATGGGGAACCTGCATGCTGGCAGGCGGATTCACGCTCGCTGTGATGGTTCTGCCCGTGATCATTGCCGCGTGTGAGGAGTCGCTCAAGGCCATTCCCATGGGCTTTCGCGAGGCATCACTGGCCCTGGGAGCGACCAAATGGCAGACGATTGCCAAATCCGTTCTGCCCTACGCTTTTCCCGGGATGCTGACCGCGTCGGTTCTTGGGATCACCCGGGTGGCGGGTGAAACCGCCCCCATCATGTTTACCGCCGCGCTTTCGCACAAGGACAAACTTCCCTGGCAGGATGTCGAGGGGCTGGGAGGTTTCCTCTCCCAGTCAGTTCAGGCGATGCCCTACCACATCTATACCGTGGCGGCACGGATCCCGCAGTCGGAATATACCAGGCCGATGCAGTATGGCTCGGTCTTCGTTTTCCTTATAGTCGTGATGCTTTTTGCCGCTCTTTCCGTCTTTCTCCGCATCCACTACCGCCAGAAAATTAAATGGTAATGGGAATCTTATAATTTTTAACATGACAAGCGCGCAATGATTGCAACCATGGAAACAAGTATGTCTGAAGAAGAGCAACAAGAGGAAGTCTTGACTCCGGGAAGAAAAACGGTGGATAGCCCTGTAACCGGAGGCAAGCCATCCAACGTGGTGATCGAGGTTGATCATGTGAACTTCGGTTACGTTCCCAAGAAAGACGTTCTCCTCGATATCTCCATGGATATCAACCAGGGTGAAGTGACTGCTTTTATCGGCCCCTCAGGCTGTGGCAAGTCGACATTATTACGCTGCCTCAACCGGATGAATGACCTCATTCCGACAGCGGGCATTTCCAAGGGGGAGATTCGCATCCTGGGGACGAATATTCACGCTCCCGAGGTGGATGTCATCGAGCTCCGGAAGCATGTCGGCATGGTTTTCCAAAAGTACAACCCGTTCCCGAAGAGCATCTTTGAAAATGTCGCGTTTGGTCTTCGTATCCAGGGGATCAACGACAAACAAAAACTCGAGCAGGCGGTTGAGGAGAGTCTGAGGCTTTCGGGGCTATGGGAGGAGGTTAAGGACCGGCTGAATGCCAGCGGACTGGGTCTGTCTGGTGGTCAGCAGCAGCGGCTTTGTATCGCGCGGGCCATCGCGGTGCGTCCGAAGATCATTCTCATGGATGAACCGTGTTCGGCCCTGGACCCCATCTCGACTGCAACCATTGAAGAGTTAATCACGACACTCAAGAAGGATTTCACGATTGTCATTGTCACCCACAACATGCAGCAGGCGGCACGAGTCTCGGATCGGACGGGATTTTTCTACCTCGGAAACCTCATTGAGATGGATTTGACCACGACCATGTTCAGCAACCCCGCGAAAAAGCAAACCGAAGATTATATCTCGGGCCGCTTCGGCTGATTAGAGCGACGCCTCAACTCGACCGCATCAGGTCGAGACTTATCACAAACCTAGCGATGCAGAACACTCCCCACACACTCGCCACCTTCGAGACCGCGCTCCAGGGACTGCGCTCAAACGTCATCCGGATCGCGAGCCTTTCCTCTACGAACCTTGAAACCGCGATGCGGGGTTTGATGACGGGTACCCCTGGAACCCTCAACGAGGTTATCGCGGACGACGAAGTGAACCAGCTCGAGCGG
Source organism: Verrucomicrobiales bacterium (assembly GCA_017991025.1). GTDB lineage: Bacteria > Verrucomicrobiota > Verrucomicrobiia > Verrucomicrobiales > DEV007 > Arctic95D-9. The sequence goes on along the minus strand of JAGNMT010000267.1, from coordinate 714 downwards.
GTTGTCGACCGAGAGGGGATGGAAATCCTCTTCCGCTTCAACCCCGTCGCGAGCGACCTCCGCGACGTACTTGCCGGAATGAGAATCGCCGGCAACGCCGAGCGGATCTCTGACCAGGCGAAAAGCATCGCACGAAAAGGGAAGAAGATTCTCAAACAGCCCGCGGTTTCGGAACTCGCTATCGTCGAGCCACTCGCCAAAGCAGCAAGCGACATGTTGTCGAATGCTACAGCCGCCTTCGTGAATCGGGATGCCGGGGGCGCACTCGCCGTCGTCATCTCCGACCGCGAACTCGACGAGCTTTACCGGAAAGCATACAAGGAACTCACGAAAGCGGTGGAATCCAGCCCGCAAAACGCAAAGGCCTACATTCCTATCGTCGTCATCCTGCGGTCGCTGGAGCGTGTCGGAGACCTTGCCGTAAATATCGCCGAGGACACCGTCTTCGCAGAAAGGGCAACCGATATCAGACACCTTGACCTTGACGAAGCCGCCAAAGAGACTGGCATTGAGGTTTCGATTTAGGCGCGCCTCTCGCGAAGATTCGTTCGGATCCCCTCGGATTGCTTTTTCCCGACCCGGGATCAATCGCCCGGAAACGAATTCAGCGAAAACACTTCGACCGCCTGGGCCCGGCCTTTGACGCGGTGCACCCCGTGATTCTGACAGAGCGTTCTAATCTCGGGTAATTCCCTCACAAAATCGCCGGAGATC
>JAGNMT010000265.1 GCA_017991025.1 Verrucomicrobiales bacterium | reverse complement strand
ACCCATCGCTCTCTGGCTCAATGAACAGGGCATCACCGTCTTCCTGCTGCGTTATCGGCTCGGCAGCGCAGGGTATCGCTTTCCCGCTCAACTTCAGGACGCTGTTGAATCGATGCGTCAGATTCGCAATTCGGCGGTAAAACGGCAGATCGATCCGCAGCGTGTCGGCGTAATGGGATTCTCGGCAGGCGGGCATCTCGTATCCACGCTGATCAACCGACCCGAGGACGGCGAGATCGAAGGCCACACGTCTACCGTCAGTCCACGCCCCGATCTCGCGATCCTCTGCTACCCGGTCATCAGCATGGCCACTAAACCCCATGGCACTTCGCGGGCAATGCTCATCGGTGAAAAGCCGGAAGAGGAACTCATTCGCCGCACCTCCAGCGAACTCCAGGTACATCACGGCCTGCCGCCCGTTTTTCTCTGGCACACGAATGAGGACAAAATCGTCCCCGTCGAACACGCCCGGCTCTACGCCGCCGCCCTGCAAACGAACGGCATCCCGCACGAAGTCCACCTCTATCAAGATGGAGACCACGGCACCGGTCTCATCGGCACGGAGCATCCATGGTTTGCGGACCTTCTCTCCTGGTTGAAAGGGAGAAAGTTTATCCCCTCGACCAAAACCACATTGCCGGTGCCCTCGAAGTAACCGAAGCCGGCACCACGAGAAATCCGGGCGACATGAAACCCTCCGACGACGATGGCACTGTCAAAAAAATTCCGACCTTGCGGGGAATATCCGGGGTCATGCAATGATGCGTAAATCCCTTGCCATCCCCCTTTCCCTCGTCGTTCGTTCCCGCCTATGAGCTCACCCTCCTGCCCGATGTGCGAAATGAACGATATCCTCACCCTCGAAGACCACTTCGAGTGTGTCACCTGTGGCCACGAGTGGCCTCTCGAAGAGACGCCCGAAGGCGACCGCGTCGTGAAAGACGCCTATGGTAATGTTCTTGCCGATGGAGATATCGTCGCGATGATCAAGGACCTGAAGTTGCAAGGCAGCTCGCAAGTGCTGAAATCGGGGACGAAATCGAAGGCGATCAAGCTCGTCGACGGAGATCATGAGATCTCATGCAAAATGGACGGCATTTCGATCGGGTTGAAGGCGTGCTTTGTAAAGAAGGTTCCGGTCTAGATCCTTCCATCAACTTTTATCATAAAATTCAAGAAGCGGGGTCGCCCCGGCCGTGGTGGCCTTGATGAAAACGTTCCTGCCATGATTGCAGCCGAATACCAAACCGAGCCGACTCTCGGCGCAAAAGAGTTTATCGACCTCCTCGAACGTTCCACTCTCTCCGAGCGCCGCCCCGTCGACAATGAAGCGCGCATCGAGGCGATGTTGCGGAATGCGGATATTATCGCCACGGCGCGATGTGACGGATTACTCGTCGGCGTCGCGCGGGCGCTCACGGATTTCTGCTTTTGCTGTTATCTCTCCGACCTTGCCGTGGACGAAGCCTTTCAGCGGCAGGGCATCGGGACGGAGTTGCTACGACAAGTCGGACTTGAGGCTGGCGAACATACAAAAATCATCCTCATCGCGGCACCGAAGGCGGTCGACTACTATCCCCGCACCGGCATGGTTCGCCACGAGTCCTGCTGGGTGACTCCGTGAGCAGAGAATAAAGCGGCTGAAACGTCACCCTAACTCGCCGCGAACAAGTCGCATTACGCATAGATTTTGTCATGGCGGATCGCCTCGCTTCTTCGCTATCGTAGGCGGTAATGATCCCCTGTCTCTTTCTTGTTCCCGCACTTTGTTTGGTCATCTCACTCGCCATAGCGAATGACGACACCGCGAAGGTCGCGGCACTATTCTCTAACGGAGCGAAACAAGGCGGCGTCATCACCATTCCTCCCGGGGATTACCAACTCAACGGCGCCACCCCTATTCCGCTCGAGTCACGCACATATGTCTTTGCCCACGGGGCACGGTTTCATTTGCCGGAAACCATTCCCGACGGAGCCCGCCTCATTCTGTTCTCCGGAACAGACGTCAGTCACTTTGCCTGGCATGGCGGCGAATTCTGCGGGAATGTCTTTGACCCGGCGGTAGAGGTAAACACATGGGAGCCTAACGTCACCACCAAGGCCATCGAGATCACCACGACGAAACCAGGCGGCACCCATGACATCCTCTTCCGGGACATCAGATCCGATGGTGTCGCCGGCGCGGTCATCGGCGTTCATGGTCTGTCGGCAAAAGGAAGCGAAAGCGAGGTCACTGCCTACGCCGAGCGTATCACGGTGGAGAGCTGCACTCTGCTGCGCAGCGGAAAATTCATGTGGGACTACGGCTATCTCTGGCAGATCATGACCTGGCCGGAAGAATATGAACCCCGGGAAGTCGAGCGGGCGCGACACTATTTTCGCACTGACCTGATGCGGGAAAACCTGATCATGGAAGACGGTGACGACAGGATACGATTCGACAATCAAACGAATCCGTTACCGGTCAGCAAGGACGCTGAACCCAGAAACGCCCTTTCATTCCTCGGTGCCGGCCTACCGCGCAATCTCGTGCAGGGCAGGCATTACTTCATCGTCGAATCAACGCCGGGATTCATCAAAGTTGCCGACGCGCCTGGAGGAAAACCAATCCGTTTCAAAGGGGCCGCAGGAACCAATACCGGTCTCGTCCACGATCTCTTCTCAGCCTTCTGGGCACTCTATGCGCCAAAAGGGAGCGGCCCCGGGAAGGGAGCGCTCGATATAACCTCGGCCTCCGACCTGCGAGTCACGGGGTGCCAGCTCAGTGCGCTCGGCGACACGATGCATATTCAACGATCCCGGAACATTGTCTTTTCGAACAATCACATTCTCGGTTCGCGCATGGGAGCGTTCTTTCTCGCCGAGTATTGTCAGAATGCGACTGTCACCGGCAATCTCGTCGACGGCACAAACGGATCCAGAGTAATGAGCGTTGAGAAATCCTGCGAGGACATCACCATCATCGGCAACACCTTCCGCAACGGAGGTCGGGGCTCGTGGATCAACCAGCCGAAAAATTTCATTCTTCAGGGGAACATCTTTACTAACAACACCACGAAATCCGAAACGAATCTCAGACGCGGGCGCCGCAGCTACGAGACCGGGCAGCCGCGCCAGTTCCCCGAGCTCTATTTCACCCTGCACGAGGAGGATGGCAGCTACGGACCGGTCATCGTGCGGGACAACGTTTTCCAGATCGGGGCTTCGGCACCCGGGGCTGCCGTAACCTTCGCTCCGAACGGGAACGGCCTCCAGATGACGGGCAATGCCTTCTCCGGAAAGCCGGTCGTCATCGCCGTTGATCCCACTTGTGAAGTCATCGACATCCGCGACAATCCCGGAGCAGAGATGACGCGATCCCCTGTCAACTTCAACCACGGCCGCCGCTGATTTTTTCATCCCCCGTTATTGACTTCGTTTCACTCCGGCTATCTCTGCTTCGCTCCGATTCGTGACCCTTAACCCAATCCCGACCATGCGTCTCAAAAACAAAGTCATCCTCGTCACCGGAAGCTGCACCGGCATCGGCAAAGCCATCGCGATCCAATGCGTTAAAGAAGGAGCCCGTGTCGTCATCCACGGTCTCGAGCGTGATCTCGGCGAGGAGGTCGTCACTGAGATCGGAGCCGACCACGCCGCGCTTCACATCGAAGACCTCGCGAACGAAGGCTGCCCCGCCCGTCTTGTCGCCTTCTCTCTCGAGCGGTTCGGACGCCTCGACTCCGTCGTCAACAACGCCGCCATCGTCGCCTCGGGCAATCTCCACACTACCGACGCGCCTTTCTTCCGCACGATCCTCGAGATAAACACCATCGTCCCGTTTCTTCTCATCAAGGAAGCTCTGCCACATCTCAGCCAGCACCGTGGCTGCGTTCTCAACATCGGCAGTGTTAACGCCTGGAGCGGCGAGCCGAACCTGATGCCCTACTCCGTCTCGAAGGGCGCACTCATGACGATGACGCGCAATCTCGGTGACACTCTCATGCGGGAAAACGGCGTTCGCGTTAACCAGATAAACCCCGGCTGGGTCCTCACCGAGAATGAGGCGAAGCGCAAACGTGAGCATGGACTCAGCGAAGACTGGCCGAGTCATCTCCCCAAAGTCTATGCCCCCGCCGGACGCATCCTGAAACCCGAGGAAATCGCCATGGCCGCGATCTACTGGCTCGCCGACGAGAGCGGCCCCATCAGCGGCCAGGTCGTCGATCTGGAGCAGCATCCGTTTATAGGGAGAAATCCGCCGAAGGATTCGAGCACGATTCCGTGAGGAATGGGGTCAGGACACGGGTCACGAGTCTTGAATCGGAGCTTCACCCGGACCAGACTCAAAAAACTTATCGAAGGCATAGACGCTGCCATCGAAGAATACCCATTGGGGTCTGGCACTGTCGATGCCGGCGTGACCGGTATCCCGGGCCGCAATTGTCCCGTGGACGCAGAATCAATTCAGCACAAAATGGACAGAACCCCAAAACGAAAAGGCAAGCTTGATGGCTTCCTTCAGGAGTGTGAAACCACGACTACCGGACAGGTCAATCTGACTGATCGGGACAGCCTCCGCAGGGTAGGGTTCGCGATTTGCTGGCAACGTTGCATTCGGATCATTGTCGTGCAACGGCCATAAGAAAACCTCGAAAAAATTCAAGCTCAGGTGGCACACTAGCCATATAATGCTTTAGCAAAATGCTCTCCCGTCGTAGAGTCGGAGGCATGCACCGTAGCTCCTTTTCTCTTGCCACTCTCATTTTTACCACGTTCAGCCCGGCTATCAATGGGAACACTGCCGACTGGCCTGCTTTTCGCGGACCCTCTGGCGACGGAGTCGTGCCTGAGCCCGAAAAGCCGCCACTCACCTGGAGCGGGTCCGATAATCTCATCTGGCGTACTGCATTGCCCGGGCCCGGTTCCTCCAGCCCCATTGTCGTAGGCGACAAGGTCTTCCTGAGCTGCTACAGCGGCTATGGCCTGGATAAGACAGCTCCGGGCGACATTTCAAAACTGCAACGTCACGCCCTTTGCCTCGATCGTGCCAGTGGCAAAGTATTGTGGAACGAAGTCATCACCTCCGCCATCAACGAGAAGCCCTATCAGGGCGAATACATCACGACCCACGGTTACGCTTCGGGCACACCGGTGTCCGACGGAAAGGGCGTCTTCTTTTTCTTCGCCCACGCTGGAGTTCACGCCTTCACTCTTGATGGGAAAAAAGTGTGGGATACCAGCGTGGGAGAGAAACCCCACGACTGGGGTTCGGGGGCTTCTCCCATTCTCTATGGCGACCTGCTCATCGTGAACGCCGCCCTCGAAAGCGACACGCTGCAGGCACTTGATCGCCGCACCGGCAAAATCGTGTGGAAAGCGAACGGTTTTCCCAATTCGTGGGGCACTCCTGTCATCGCGAAAGTCGATGGACACGATGAACTCGTTGTCAATACCAGCGGCAAACTGCGCGCCTTCAACCCCGAAACGGGTGAAGAACTGTGGTCATGCGAAAGCATACGCGCCGCTGAACTTTGTCCCAGCGTCCTCGCCCACGACGGGGTGCTCTATGTGATCGGCAATCCGGGCGGTGAAGGCATGGCGGTCCGCGCCGGCGGCCACGGCGACGTCACGGCAACTCACCTGCTCTGGCGTATCAAGAAGGGGTCGAATGTGGGCTCACCAGTCTGGTACGACGAGCATCTTTATTTTGTCAACGATTCCCGGGGCATGGCCTACTGCCTGAAAGCGA
>JAGNMT010000266.1 GCA_017991025.1 Verrucomicrobiales bacterium | reverse complement strand
CGTTCACTAAGAAATGATGCTAGATCGACAGATGCTACGGAAGGAAGTGCTCGCTCTGAATCTTCCAGCGATTGTCAGCGACATTATCGACGGAGCTGAGATTCCCGAAGAACTAAGTTACCGTTGTGGCAGCCCATTTCATAGCCTTTCAGATGAATCTGGACTTCCTGTAGCTTTTCTTCCGTTATGGGAGTGCGACGTCGTAGCGGTGGGATTTGATCGCGGTTCGCGACAGTATCTCAAGATCTCAATCGAGGAGCCAAGTGAGCCTCGGTTCACCGTTGCTGCATTCGAGCATGCTGTCGCTGACCTGATGATCGACTTGTGGGAAGACGAAGTTCCGGACGAGAGGCTTCTGGAGATTGCACCACTTTTCGGCTTTGACCGGATGCAGAGTTTGATTGAGGCTTTGGAGCGTGGCACTGAAGGAGATCAGGACTCCTGGCGAGCAACCCTCAGAACCGGATAACGCGAACAAGTCGAGACACGCAACCCCTATCAGCCGCCCTGTTTTCATGCCCTTTTCTACATTCAACTTTAACCCCGTGATCGACGCGCACTCTCGCTGATAGGGTTGCGTGCTCTTTAACGTTCGGCTCAAAATTCACGGATTCATGGATCACTCTCCCATCGCCCACTTTCTCGGTTCTGATCCCGAGATTTCCGATGATACTGGCGGTGTGACTCACATCAGCTACACTCACAGAGGAGCACTACTGAAGTATGAGATTCTCATTACTCCGAGCATGAAGCAGGTCGCAATCTCGGCAGATCCCATTACCCCGTTTTCCGGACAGTCGATCTTTGAATTCTATATCAATGCTGATTCAGTGCGGACGATCGAGAACACCTACCACCGCAAGAATCCGATTTGCCTTGGTTTCTGGATCGGGGACGGAGAAGATTGGAATGATTGCCGAATGACCCTCCACATGCGAGATGACGGTGACCTTATCGTGTGGCCGAGGGCGTTCTACTTTGACCCACCCCAAAATCAGGCAGCCGAACCAGGCGAGGGTGGCAAGGCTTCGCCTGCCACCTCTTGAACGTTCGGTCAAAGCTATGGAAAAGAAGAAGAGTGTGCAGCGATGTCTGCTCCTGCTTGTCGGAATCCTCCCATTCCTAGCGGGGTGCAGTCGGGAAGGCACCAAGAAGATTCCAACCGTTAGTGATCTCAAGAGTGCTGACAAGGTCATTGGAGTGCGATTTGAAATGCCTGGAGAAAAAGAGAATGTGAGCGCTGCCTCTGCGTTCTCGCTTATTGGAAACGATGGTGAGGTTGATGTTCGACTCCTAGATCGCATTGGAATTAAGACTGCCGCACTTAATCGTGAGCAGACGTCAAAACTGGTCGCAGCAGTTTACGGAAACCACGCTGAGACCCCCGCCTTTTTATGTTACAAGCCACATCACGTTTTTCTCTTCTACGATGAAGATGGTGAATTGATAAACACCGTGGAAGTCTGTTTCGACTGCATTCAAATTAGGACATCGCCGCCAGTCGATGAAACTCAACCTTCGGGTTACGACTTTAAGGCATTGGCTTTGCTTTGTGATGAGATCGGTATCGGTATGTCCGAGGGGCCTCTCACTTCGGATGACTTTGTAAGGTGGTGGGATAAAGAATTCGATAAATGAACTACCCGCGCAATCGCGAACAATACGGATGCATGCAATGGCTCGTATGACACCCGACGGGTCATCAATGCTTTCCACTCGCCGTCGCCTGATCCGTGCCGATCAAAGGGACCGGTTCCAATCCCATAATGTCCGGCGCTCACTCCGCCTTTCGCCGACGCTTTTTCGGGGCGTTCGGACGAACGAGAACGGCCAAACCGGCACAGGATCGCCGATGAGGTCCAGTTCATCCAGTATCAAAGGCTCGCCAGAATAGAGGAGGGACAGGCCGCAATCACCCTCTCCCCACCACCCCCTCCGTCTTCACCTTCGGGCGGTTCAGATAAAACCAACAGAGCAGCGTCGTGGCGGCGAGGGCGAAGAGCCAGAGCTGCCACCACGGATCGGAAACGGAGCGTTGTTCGCTGATCTTCCGGGGCAGGGAATCGAGATCGGAAAAGACCGTAGCCTCGGAGAAATCCGCCTCGCGGGTGTCGGCGAAATTGGCAGAGGCATTGAGCAGCGGGGTGTCGCCCTGAACGAGTTGAAAAAATCCCGGGGCTCCGGGTGCACGAAGGTAGCGGGCCTTGTCGGGAGCGATGCTGAGGCGACCATCGGCGGTCACGAGCGTGAGAAGGTCGGCGGCGGGTGAGGGATCGTGCGCCACGGTGAGGGCTTGGCGCAACTCGGTGTTCATTGATTCGAGCCCGATCTTTTTCTCGCGGACCCGGTGCACAAAGCGGTGGATGAGAATGACGAAAGCGGGGAGGCGCGGAGCGTTGGCATGGACGACATCGAAATTGAAAATGAGCTGCTGCCGGGTGCCGTCCTCGCGCAGGAGGATGAGCGCCCTATCCCCCTGCCAGAGCAGGACCGTTTCCCCCTCGATCAGTGGAAGGGATGGCGTGGATCGGGCAATAAGTCCCTGCCAGTCGAGGTCTTCGACGAGGGGGTGATTGGCTGCCACGACGGGGCCGTTGAAGAACTGTTTCGGAACCTGCTCCTGATTCAAAAAGACGATGGAGACGGCCGGGAGATCGCCGGGTTGCAGGGGATTGTAAGTCGCAAAGACCAGGTCAGGGATCGTCCCGGCGGTCGCCTGGGGGGTATTCTCAAGACTGGCGATGAGTCCGGCGACGAGGGGTTCTACGCCGGAGGCTCCGGTGCGGGAGACGATGAGGGGCTTCGGCGCGGGTCTCACGAGATGAAGCACGTCGTCGCTGGAGAAGCGGTCAGGCTCGAGGACAAGGGTGATTCTATCGCCGTCGCCGGGAAACTGTCCCTGGAGGGTTCGAGTTTCCCCCGGAGCCAGATCGACGGGCCGTGACTCGGTGCGCTGCTGGCCGGAGGCGAGAAACCAGCTCCGGGATTCGGGGGTGTCGGAGTAGTTGCGCAGGGTCGCCTGCCAGGTGGTCTTATCGGCCTCCGTATCGACCCGCAGACCGGCAAAACCGACATTGGCGATGGGGGTGCCCACGCTGAGGAGGGCCGCGCCAAAGGGAATATCCTCGAGCAAATGATCCGTCACGAAGATGAGAGTTCCCTCGGTGCCGGCGAGACTGCGTCCGACGCGGAGTGCGGCTTCGGGAGAGTGGGCGCTCGCCGAGGGACTCCACTCGTTGAGAGACGCCATCATTTCCTCGAACGAGGTTCCCCGGTAGAGGTTGGCCCCGGTCACGGCGGATTCGATCAGTGAATACTCAGTCGTGCCGACGAGGGCGGTGAGGGGAGGAATTTTTTCTCTCAGCGTTTGATCGACCTCTTCTGCAAAGGCTTCCATGGAGGCTGAACTGTCGATGACGAGGACGACCCGTTGCACCGACCGGGCGCTGGTCCAGCGGGGCTCGGCGAGGAGCCAGGTGAGAATCACCACGCCGAGCAGTTGCAGCCAGAGCGGAATGGATTGTCGCAGCCGGTCGAACTGCCGACCTTTCACACTTTCGCGGTCGATGTGTTCGAGGAGGAAGAGGGTGCTGATGGGGAGACGCCTTGACTCGCGCTGCAGGAAGTGGATGAGCAATACCGCCGGGATGCCGAGCAGGGCCCAGAAACCGAGGGGATTGGCAAAGATGAGTGGCATGGAGAGAGGCGGGGAAGTGAGGCGGGAAAGTCTTAGCCTAGTTGGAGGGCACCGGCGGGGATGGCTTCGAGTTTTAGAGAGGCTTCGAAGCTCTTTTCTGAGGGAATTCGGGCGAGCGGTGCCTGCGCCCGAAGCGAGGCGGCTTTCCATCGGCCGAAATGGTCGCGGTAGGCGTCGAGATAGCGGCGCAAAAGGGAGTCGTCGATGCGGCGGTCGTGCCGGGCGCCGCTCTCGGTGTCGATAAATTCGTAATTACCCTTCCAGCCCGGATCGGACTCCGCTCCCGAATAGGGCGAGAGAATGATGGCTCGGCCGCTGGCCCGTTGCAGACTGCGGATGACCGGCTCGGGGCTCGCGGGATAGAGGAGATCGCTGATGAGGACCCGGAGGGAGCGCGAGCGAAGGGGAACCGCCGTCAGATTCGGCGGGGTGGAGGCGGGTGTGGGCGGCAGTGCTGTCGTGAGATCCTGCCAGCGGTGGGTGAAGACGGCTCCGTTCTCGAGTGCTTTCCAGTGATCGCCCTTGATGATGACCGCGGAAGTCGAGGCACCGCATTTTTCGCTCGAGGCCCAGGCAAAATAGAACAGCTCGAGTGCTCGTGTGGCTTTGTCAGGCTCGGCGAACATGGAGTCTGACACATCGAAAAGGATCTCTACGACGGGGCGCACTTCCTCGCGATAGAGCTTCAGGGAATAGTGCCCGGTGCGGGCGTAGGCCTGCCAGTTGATGTGGCGTGGATCATCCCCCGGCATGTAGGAGCGGTGATCCTGAAAGTCGAGCGAACTCCCCACTCCGGCTCCTGCATAGTCTCCGGCACTGCCGCGCCAGTTGCGGTCTTTGAGCGGCAGGGAAAAGCGCTCCGCATAGGCGCGCGCCCTTGCCGCGAGAGCATTGAGATCCGGGATTTCGAGGGGGAGCGGCACAGGTCAGGCGGTTTTGAGATAGTGCTGAAATTCCCGGAATGACGCCCGGTGCCGCACAAGCGGGATGACGACACAGAGCAGAGTCGTCACGAGGGCGATGAAGAGGAAGATCAACTCATCTGCATCTCCCTGTTCACCGGCGGAGATGAGGACGGAGGGAAAGGGGACAAGCGAGTAAATTAGCTCCTTGTATACAGACATCGCGCTGGCGAGGGCCATGATCATGATTGTGGCGACGAAAAGAACGCATTGCACGAAGGCGTAGATCGCAAAGGTGAAATTCCCCGAGGTTGATTTTCCGAAGAAGAGGTGAATAAAAATCAACGGGAAGAGCAGTAGATTCAGCATCGAGAGATACTGGGTAAATCGTCCGGTATCAAAGTCTTGTGGAGTGGAGGGAGGGGAGGATAAGAGGTTGAAAAAATCATCCAGATGCAGGGCAAAGCCCCAGATCGCGGCAGAGAGAAAGAAAAAACCGAGGCCGCTGATCCATCCCGGCGCGAAAAAGCCGGCGGCAAAGCGGGTCAGGCAATTTTTCCGGAAGGGCTCAAGGACGCGGGAGTAGATCGGGAGAGGTTCCGTGATTGCATCAATGCTGGCGAGGCCGAGAATAAGGCTGCTCACGATAATGATCGAATCCACATCGATGTCCGTCGAGATGAACGCCAGGGTAAAGAGGGAAAACCCCAGTGCCACGAGTCTTTTCCTCGTCGCATGGTTCTCCGAGAGTGGCGCGATGCGACTGGCACCGAAGGAGAGGAAAAAGAAGCAGCCGTAAAGAATCGACAGCGAAACGAGACAGAGAATCCAAATCTCGCGACTCGTCATTCCCGATCGGAAAAGGGTCATCTGAAGGCCGAGAAACAGACTGATGAATCCGACTCCGCAGGCGAAGAGGATGAATCCGCGAAGAAGGAAGCTGCGAAACACCGAGCATCCGATCGTGATTGCGCTCGCGAGGGCCGATCCGAGGCCTAACATTCCCAGTGCCGCGAGCTCGATGACAAAGTTCACATTGCCCAGGAAGTAGCGCATCACGAGATAGGGCAGTACTCCCGTCAGAAAGAGCAGGGTCTGGGCGTTGAGCGCCGTCCATTTTCCGACGGTGATT
>JAGNMT010000264.1 GCA_017991025.1 Verrucomicrobiales bacterium | reverse complement strand
CTGAGAAGAAGTGGATCCACGCCGAGGAGTGGATGTGCCTTCGGGGGTCCGGGGACAATGCGATCGACGAGAGTGTTGACCCAGCGGCATTCGCATTTGATCCAGTTGCGGATTTCGGCCGACAGATTCCAGCGTTCCGCCTGCGCCAGGACCAGTTCGCAGAGCCGGTCGCCATTCGACTCGATCAATTCGCAGGGGATAATCCACGGACCGGATTGCCCGGTCCCGTATCGGGCGATCAGTACCGACAGGAGTTTCGCGGGAAAGGACAGCGGTGCGGCATCCGAAAAGACAATGTCCGCCTCGTCGAGCGCAAGACCGGCCTCCGTCGTGTTGGACAAAATCGCGATCAGAGACGGGTCACGAGCGACCGCAAGGACTTCCCCCCACTGCGAACCTGCATGAAGCGCTCTGCTGATCGACTCCACCCTCACCGTTTCTTCGACGACCCGCCCCTCGCGAAAGCCCTGGATCGCGACATGATAGCGCCCTCCGGCCCGGTTCAGGACCTCCGCTCTCTCAATGCCGGTGGATTGCACAACAACGACTGGACCGATCGCAGTGGCGGGGTGTTGATCCAACTCATGCACAAAGAGGTCGGCAAAGCCCCTCAGAAAGTTTCCGGCGCCGAATTGGAGAATCATGGGAGAGAATCCCCTTCGAAAACCGGTTTTTTCCAGATTGGCACCGTTGTTTTAATGCGTCGCAGATATTCCCGGCAAATTTCAAAGGCCTCCGCGCTATGCGGCGTCTGGACCCGAATGAGTATGGACGCTTCTCCCGTCGGGACAAAACCGATGACATGGTGGACCAGTGCAAAGTGGTCCGGATGGGCGATTGCCATGACTTCTCCGATACGCCGTAACTCATTGATGGCCATACCCTCGTAGTGACTGTATTCAATCCCTAGAATTCGGCGCCCGTCCTCCTGATCCCGCACCACCCCGTGGAAACGGAGGTCGGCTCCATAAATCATCGAGGCAGGGAGTCCCGTTTCCACATCCGAAACGGATCGATTCGAGACAGAGTATACAAAATGAGGGCTTGCCATTGCTGAATCGTGAGTAGGCTTCACGTTCACACAATCAAAGGACTACATAATGAGCAAGAGCGATTTCGGACTAATTGGCCTCGCGGTGATGGGGCAGAACCTGGTATTAAACGTCGAAAGTCGCGGTTTCCGCGTCTCCGTCTACAACCGGACCACTTCCGTGACGGACCAGTTCGTCGCCGAGAATCCCGGCAAAAACCTTCACGGAGCGCACACGATGGAGGAATTCGTCGCGAGTATCGCCAGCCCGCGCAAGATCATGATGCTCGTGCAGTCCAAGGCCGGAGCCAACCCCTCTGATCGAGACGCCGTCGATGCCGTGATCGAACAGCTCGTCCCGCTCCTCGATCCCGGTGATCTCATCATCGACGGGGGAAACACCTACTTCATCCATACCGAGCGCCGCTCGAAGGAACTCGAAGCCAAAGGCCTCCTCTACATCGGCACCGGCGTCTCGGGCGGTGAAGAGGGTGCCCGCAAAGGCCCCGCGATCATGCCTGGAGGACCGGCAAGCAGCTGGGAACTCATCAAGCCCATTTTCGAATCCATCTCCGCCAAGGTAAACGGCGACCCCTGTGTCACTCACATCGGCACCGGCGGCGCGGGTCACTATGTCAAGATGGTCCACAACGGCATCGAGTACGGCGACATGCAGCTCATCTGCGAAGCCTATCAGATCTTCAAAACGGCCGGCTTCTCCACCGACGAAATCGCGGCGATCTTCAACGAGTGGAATCAGGGCGCCCTCGAGAGCTACCTCATCCAGATCACCAGCAAGATTTTCGAAATCCGCGATCCCGAGACCGGAGAAGCCGTCGTCGAGCTCATCCTCGACAAGGCCGGGCAAAAAGGCACCGGACGCTGGACCGTGATGAACGCCGCCGACAACACCGTGGTTATTTCCACGATCAACGCCGCCGTCGAAGCCCGCATCCTTTCCTCCATGCTCGACCAGCGCAAGGTGGCAGCAGGCGAATTCGCCGGCCCCACCCCGAAGATCGATCTGCCCAAGGACGTCCTCGTCAAGAAAGTCCACGATGCCCTTTACGCCTCCAAGATCATCTCCTACGCCCAGGGGCTCGATCTCATCAAAAAGGTCGGCGAAGCCCACGGCTGGGGCCTCAATCTCGGCGCGATCGCCCGCATCTGGCGCGGCGGCTGCATCATCCGGGCCCGCTTCCTCAATCGCATCACCGAAGCCTACGAGCGCAATCCGCAACTCACGAACCTGATGCTGGATCCCTTCTTCAAAGACATCCTCAACAGCAACCAGGCTGACTGGCGCGAGATCGTGGCGCTCAGCGTGACCAATGGTATTCCCATCCCGGCCTTCAGCGCCTCGCTGGGGTATTACGACAGCTACCGCTGCCCCCGTCTCCCCGCCAACCTATTGCAGGCGCAGCGGGATTTCTTCGGAGCCCACACCTACGAGCGCATCGACAAACCAGCCGGTGAGTTTTTCCACACGAATTGGCCCGATGTGGTCACGGATTGAGATTTTCGTTCGTAGAAGCAATTTGGAAAAGGGAGACCGCGAGGTCTCCCTTTTTTGCTTCTCCGGTCCCTGATAAGGCCATATACCTTCTTTGGTGATTATGATACAACCGGCCCTGACTTTGATGAATAAACGCTACCCCGCCGCTCTCATCCTGCTTTCTGCAACCCTCGCGGCCGGGCTTGTTGTCGCGCAGAATAAAAAGGAGACCGGGAAAAAGAAGGAGTTCCCGAAAAAGGAATTCTACTCGGGTGAACCCGTAAAAGCCCTCATCATCACGGGCGGCTGCTGCCACAACTATCTCTACCAGACCTACGCGCTCGGCTCCGGCGTGCAGGCCGTGGCAAACGTCGATTTTGAAATCGTCAAAGCGGGCGGCAACGGCACGGACGCGCAGATTTCCCTCTACAATGATCCGAACTGGGCGAAACCCTACGACGTCGTCATCCACAACGAATGCTTCGCCGACACCGTCGATCCGGATTACATCCGGAAGATCACGGCGGCCCATCGCGGGGGTGTACCGGCGATCGTCATTCATTGTGCGATGCACACCTACCGCTCGGCGGAAATTGACGACTGGCGGGAATTTCTCGGGGTTACGAGCCGCCGGCATGACCATCAGGCGAAGTATCCGGTGAAAGTGCTCACGGCCGACCATCCTGTCATGAAGGGCTTCCCGGCAAACTGGGTCACCCCGATGGATGAACTTTACATCATTGAAAAAGTCTGGCCGAAAACGACGGCACTTGCGAGTTCGATTAGCGAAAAGGACGGATCAGAGAACCCGGTGATCTGGGTAAACGAATTTGGCGGTACCCGCGTTTTGGGCACTACCTATGGCCATTCCGACGAAACCTTCGGAGATCCCACTTTCATTCGTATGCTGGCCCGGGGGATTCTCTGGGCGGCCGGAAAGGAAGCGGCTGTGCCGGCAGAGTAATCCGGATACGCCTTTGTTTGGTTCAGAGTTGGTGAAGGGGCGGGAAAGTCAATTTTCCCGTCCCTTCATTTTTCCAAACGGATCAGAGGATCCCTTCAGCGGGCCTGTCCCCTTCTTTCGTGTCCCGGGGGGAGTTCGCCTTCTCGGGATCCTTGACCGGGGCGTCCGGGAGATGGATCTCAAAGTTGCCGAGCTTCATGATCTCGAGCTGTTCACGAGCCGCTTCGGGAAGCCCTTCGATTCCGCGGGCCGGATCGAAGGAGCCGGTGAAGATTATCTTTCCATCGGCGTTTTTGATCTCAAGAGTATACGCGCCGTCCTTACGGGTCAGCGTGAGTTCCCCCTTTTCGTTGTCGATTTTGAGAACCCCTTCGGAGCCGAAGACACGAAGCGGAAACCCGGGATTGACGGAAACTGATGGAGGGCGGCCATCCGCGGGGCGGCCATCCGCGGGATCTTTTGGTTGGTCGGTTTCACCGGGTTTCTTATCGGCTCCGTCCCCGGTTTGCGGCCCCTCCTTGCGGGATGGATTGCCTCGCCATTCGGGACGATTCTTGTTCATCCAATCCTGCCAATAGTCCTGCTGGCGCTGCATCGACTCCTTCCAATGGGGATCGTTGGGATTCGGCGGAGGCGGAAAGTCATGGCCCGGAGAGTGATGGCCGGTAAAAGCCGCCTCGTCGGTCTCGCCGAGAGTGAGTTCGATGACTTCCTCTTTTCCTTTTCTGATAATCGTGAGCGAGGTTTTGTCTCCGCTCGATTTGGTTCTCACCAGCAGGGAGAGATGCTCGGGAGAGATGAGATGCTGATTCTCCAGGTGCGTGATGATGTCGTTGCTCTTCAACCCGGCAGCAACAGCAGGGGAGTCGGGGACGATCTCCATCACCTGGACACCAAAGCCTTCCGGAAGTTCGAGATGTTCGCGGAGGGCCTGATCAATCGGGGCTGTAGCAATACC
This sequence comes from Verrucomicrobiales bacterium, assembly GCA_017991025.1. Taxonomy (GTDB): domain Bacteria; phylum Verrucomicrobiota; class Verrucomicrobiia; order Verrucomicrobiales; family DEV007; genus Arctic95D-9. Next base: position 1,292 of record JAGNMT010000264.1, on the reverse strand, counting down.
GAGCCAGGTACGTTTTGCGGAAGCGGGAGTCCTGGAGTTGCCGCTGGACTCGGCTTCCGGCCGGCGGGTGTCGTCTTTTTTTTCGCCCTCGCCGGGGTCGCGGCGCTCTTTCTTTGGTTTGTCGCGAGGCGGTTCTTCTTTCTTTTCTTCCTGTGCACTGACAGACAGACAAAAGAGACTCGAAGCGAAGGCGAGGAGGAATAGTGAGTGCAGGCGCATGAGAATCAGGGGGTTGGGGATTTTGTCAAAGAGTCAAAACATCGGGGTCAGTCCGTATGAAGCGGAACAATGATTTCCTCACGGCGAGGCTGAAAAAGTCGAACATTGGTTCCGCTTTCGGGATCGTGCCAATGGTAGGCGTCCTGGAATTCCAGATTCACCCGCTCACGGGGGCCGTCTTCGGTTTGAATCACTCCCCCTGAAGAAGTATTGATAAGGAATCCGTGGGCTGAAACGGGCAGAAAACGATCTTCGTCCATGGCGGCAACCGGCTCCGCCGCCGAAGCGACCGCCGCTGCCGGATTTGCGGGTTGAGGAAAACGGCCCCCATATTGAAAGAAGCCGAACCCGATCATGATCAGCGTACTAACGAGAGTAAGCGGAATGACACGACGCCATTGCATCCGAGCGGGACTGTAATCGTGGCTTAAAAGGGTGCCTTCCCGTTCACGGTTCAGCTTCGCGACCAGATGAACATCGAGAGGGGCCGGGACGAGCTGCCGCAACAGCGCTTCCAGTTCCTCGTCTCTTTCCCGCTTGTCGGAGTCTTCGCTCATCCTTCTTCGGGTAGAGCGACCGGCTGGCAAAATTCCGTCTAAAGACCTTCTTTCTTTTTCAAAGAAAATACTCAAATGGTCGCGGACGCGTGGAGACGCTTCTGCCAGCGGGTGATCTGACTGCCCACATTTACCGGAGAAGGTGCCCCAACCGCTTTCCGGGCTTTAAGCGCCGTTTTGAGGTCGAGGACTTTGAAAACATCCGCCTCGAAAACGGTGGAGAATTGACGGAACTCCTCAAGCGAGAGATCTGGAAAGCCCCGTTGCTCGGCGAGGCTGAAGGCGGTGAGTTTTCCAATGACTTCGTGTGCATCGCGGAAAGGCACCCCTTTTAACACGAGGTAATCAGCGAGGTCGGTCGCCAGAAGGAAAGGATCACTTGTCGCCGCGAGAGTCCGATCTTCACGGACTTTCGCGGCGGCCATCATTTCGGCGAAGACTTCGAGGGCAAGTTTGATCTGATTGATCGAGTCGAAGAGCGGCTCTTTATCCTCCTGCAAATCGCGATTGTAGGTC
>JAGNMT010000263.1 GCA_017991025.1 Verrucomicrobiales bacterium | reverse complement strand
GCGCAGTTCATTGTCGGTAGGGTTCCGGTCCACACGCTCTCTCGACTCCGAAATAAGAACCTCGATCTGAGATTTCTCCGCCTCGGCGAGCTGCTGCTTGTATTGCTCGATGTCGGGATGTTCGGGATTCTCTTCGACAAAACGCTGAAGGGCATCGAGGTGACTTTTGTTCACAGTCTCGCGCATCAAAGCCACCTTCTTTTCGAGGGAGGGATCATTGCTGCTAAGGTGAAACGCCCACTCATAAAACGAGAGGGCTGTCTCAAACTGCTCCAACTCTTCGTAGGTCGCAGCGAGTCGCTTGGTCACATCGAGATTGTTCTGATCCGCCGCATACTCGGCAGCCAGGGCATCGGCCTGGTGCTGAAGCATCTCGGGCGTCATCGCCGCGCGGCCTTTGCTTTCCAGGTCTTTGGACGCATCTTTATCCTTGAGGAGGTCGCGCCAGTCGCCGTCGCTATCCCATTTCTGTGATGCGATGGAACCTCTTGCGGTCGCGTCCTTGTACTTCTTAGTGGCCTCGAGATCACTGCGATTCTTGTCCACGATCTTTCCGAAAATTTCCGAGGCCTTGTCGTAGATCTCACGGGACATATAGAAGTCCCCCAGCTTGTGATAAAACTTCAGGTTTTCCGGGTCGCCGTTGATCACTGTTTCCAGCGCAAAACCCGCCGTCGAGGGAAGTCCGGCATTCACTGCGGCTTCATAAAGCAACTCATTCGCCTGCGGGTTGTAGGGATCACTCGCGAGGACATCTTTCTCGAGCATGACCATGACATTGAGCGGGTCCTTTTTGACCTGACTCTGAAGCTTCATGACCTTGAGCGCATCCCCCCCCATCTTGACCCCTCGCTTTCCTTCGTTCTCCTTCACCGAGGCCAGGCGAAGCCTTTTCCGCCCCTCGAGAAAACCCGGCTCTTTGACCAGAATCGCCTGAATCAAGCTGACGGCGTAACTCCAGTTACGCAGTTCCATGGCACTTTCGGCCTTGAGAAAGAGTTTACTAAGGTTCGGAGCCAACTGGTGCTGGCGAACGTCGTCTTTGTATTCCGGTTTTTTTGCTTCTTCCGACATGATTTCTTTGATTCCGATGGGGTGGAAAGGTAATGAAAATTCCAGCTCTCCGCTACCGCGGGTTTTGGGATAATAGCATGTTAAGCTCAGGATGATCTAGCGAATGTTACGGAATCGGACAATGAAAAATCCATCCTTTTCCGATTTATCCGGGTCAAACCTGCTCGACGCGACTTGCTATGAGGGCCTTTTTCCCGTTTACTTGGCAGTATGAGACGCCGCCTGCTTATTCTGCTCACCCTCCTCGCCACAGTCATGTGGTGCCCTGCCGCAGGAAAGCAGTATAAGCTCTACCTTGTCACTTTTCATATCGAAGGTGAGGAGACGGATAATCCGAAAATGATCACTCCGGTCAAACTGGGACAGGAGCACCGCCAATACTTTTTCAGCAAACTCCCCTCATTTACTGACAGTGACATCGCGTGGTTCTACCCCTTTACCGCCAGCGACGGCGTTTCGTTCGGGGCCGCCTTCCGGCTTAAAGAACACGCAGCAGTTGAACTCAAGGCACTTACGCTGACCCATCAGGGAAAGTTGCTGGGAATTCGTTGCTCCGATGCGCCACTCCAGGCAGTGCTCATCGACAGGCCCATCGACGACGGAGTCATCGTGATCTGGAACGGCCTCCAGCAAAAACATCTTCAAGAGTTCCGGAGACGATTTCCCCATGTCGATGATTTCAAGCCCAAGAACGGGCCGCAGTTCGCCGAACCGCAAAGGTGAGCTGGAAAAGTAGTTAAGATATGCTAACTATTCGGAGCGATATCCACCGGAGTCCCTCCATGTCCAAGTCCATAGTCCGCCAACTCCTGTTCATTTTTCTAACGGCCTCCCTGCTCCAGGGAGAACCGCTCGGGCTGGTTCTCCCGACGGACAACGACGCCCTCTTTTCGGGCGATCCCGAGAAGTTCTACATGTATACGGACCGGAACTTCGAAGGAGTTCTTTCGAAACCCTGGAGTGGTGGCGGCTACGGATTCACTCGCGACCAGAAGCGCACAGCGGCGGGAATTATCTCGACACGTCTTCACGAGGGCATCGACATCCGCCCGGTAAAACGGGATGCCACCGGTGAACCGCTCGATGAAGTGCGTGCTATCGCCACCGGCACTGTCGTCTACGTCAGCGAGACCCCGGGGGCGAGCAACTATGGCCGCTACATCGTCGTGCATCACGACTGGGGGAACGGTCCCTTTTTCTCCCTTTATGCCCATCTTCGTGCCGCCATTGCCAGGACCGGACAAAAGGTCGGTGCCGGGGAGACCATCGGCAACATGGGTTACACGGGAGCCGGTATCAACCGGGAGCGGGCGCATGTGCACCTCGAAATGAATATGATCCTCAGCGACCAGTTCCAACGCTGGTACGATCTTCATTTTACGACAAAGAACCACCACGGTATCTTCAACGGATTTAATCTTGTCGGCATGGACATCGCCGGACTGCTGAAGGCGCACCAGGCCAACCCCCAAATTTCGATTCCTGAATACCTCATTGGCAACACGGAGGTTTATTACAAGGTGCTCATCCCGAAAAACGGAGAACTGCCCTTCCTGCGCCGCTACCCCTGGCTCGGACGCGATCTCGACAAGGTTCCGAATCCGAAAAGCTGGGAATTTTCCTTTGCCGCGACCGGGGTGCCTCTGGCGATCAGTCCGAACTCACGCTCCCTTTCCCAGCCCCTCGTGACCTTTGTAAAACCCACTTCGGGCAATCACATTGACTTCACGATGGATAGGCTCACCGGCACCGGCAGCAGCGCCACCCTGACGCCGGCGGGTTCGCGATACATGCAATTGATCTCGGACTCGTTCTGAAACGAGTCACGAATCGAAGCGAAGCGGGAGATGGACGGAGCGAAGCGAAGTCAATCATGGGTAGATTTCCTCGAAGATACCCCCACCGAGGAGGCGTTCGCCCTCGTAAAAGGCACAGATCTGTCCCGGAGTGAGCGCCCGCTGGGGTGACGCACACGTGAGCAGAACCGTCTCTTCATCGAGGAACTCGGCTTCGACCGGCACGGCTTCGGCGCGATAGCGGGGCTGCACGAGGAGATTTTTTATTTCGGTCAGGGGACGATTGGTCACGGAAATACTTCCGACCCGGCACCGGGTCGCATACAGGCCAGGCGTTGCAGGCTCATCAAAGGCCACGACGAGTTCGTTCGTCGAAGCACGTTTTTCGACGACCACGTAGGCTTTTCCGAAGGTATTCGAGGGAACCCCGAGCCCTTTTCGCTGTCCCAGCGTGTGCAGGTGAAGGCCTCGATGGACGCCGACTTTTTTCCCGGCAGTATTCACGATATTTCCCGGCTTATCGGCAATGTAATGACCGAGGAAGTCGACCATCCGAATGTCTCCGATAAAACAAATCCCCTGACTGTCCTTTTTCGCAGCGACCGGAATGCCAAAACGCTCCGCCTCACGCCGAACTTCCGGCTTGGGCAAATGACCAATGGGAAAAAGCGCGGGCCGGATCTGCTCCTGCTGCAGGAGGGCGAGGAAATAGCTCTGATCCTTCCCGGCAGCACCTCGCCGAATATCAACCGATCCATCACCGCGCGCTTCGATCTGCGCATAATGACCTGTCGCGAGATGATCAAAGCCCTGAGCGGCGGCGAACTCCCGGAAAATACCGAATTTCATTTCCCGGTTGCACATCACATCCGGATTCGGCGTGATCCCCTCCCGGTAACCGGCGAGCAAATAATCGACGACACGGTCCCGGTATTGCTCGGTAAGACTGAGAATGCGAAACTCCATCCCGAGGTAGTCACAGACCGCGCGGGCATCGCGGATGTCCTGCTCCCACGGACAGTCCCCCGGGAGTCCTTCCTCATTCGTCCAGTTTTTCATGTAGGCACCGACGACCTCGTGCCCCTGCTCGAGGAGCAGGGCCGCCGCGACACTGGAGTCGACACCCCCGGACATTGCTGCAAGGATCTTTGCCATGTCTCAGCTTAGCCGAAATCCCGGGACTTTCAGGCACTTATCCCGTCACGCGGCACTGGCTCCGCGACCCGTCGCCAGTTGCATGATGGAGGCCTCGCTCAATTCACCCCGCTGCAGCTCTCCGGCGAGACGGCCCTCGTGCATGACGAGGACGCGGTCAGACATGCCGATCACTTCCTCGAGCTCACTCGACGCGAACAAAATCGCGACCCCCTGCTCGGAGAGTTCCTCCATGAGCGCATAGATCTCCTGCTTCGCCCCGATATCGATCCCGCGCGTGGGCTCGTCGAGGAGCAGAATGGAGGGCTTCATTGCGAGCCATTTGCCGAGCACCACCTTCTGTTGATTTCCCCCTGAAAGAAAACGCACGATCTGACGGGAGGAGGGCGTTTTGATCTGCATCTTCCGCGTCATCTCCTCTGCGATACGGGTTTCGGCAGCAAAATTGAGAAAACCCGAACGCTGATCGCGGCTTAGCGACGCCAAGCTCATGTTGTCGCCAACCGCCATGTCAATGATCAGGCCCTGTTGTTTTCTGTCCTCCGGCACCAGGGCAATCCCGGCGGCAATCGCGGCTCGCGGATCGGCGATCGTTTTTTCCCCGCCCGAGACCATGATCCGGCCCTGAACTGCCGGCGTGATACCGAAGAGCGTCTGGAGCAGCTCCGTGCGACCCGCCCCGACGAGCCCCGCCAAACCGACGATCTCACCCGCGCGAAGCGCAAAATCAATCGCATGCCCCGGATGCGCCGGCGTCCGCAATCCTGAAACTGAGAGCACCACCTCTCCCGGCGTCTGGAGGGTGTGCGCATAAAACTGGGAAAGATCCCGCCCGACCATGAGGCTTACCATGGCATCGTGGGTGATCGCGCCGCGCTCGAGGTCCCCGGCATTTTCCCCGTCGCGGAGGATGACAACCCGGTCGGCCAGTTCGATCACTTCCCCGAGCCGGTGGGAAATGTAAATGATACTGACCCCGCTCCGGCGCAGGTCTTTGACCACTTCAAAGAGGCGTTCCGTCTCACCCTGCGATAGACTCGAGGTCGGCTCGTCCATGATCAGGATCCTCGCATTCGTCGAAAGCGCCTTCGCAATTTCCACGAGTTGCTGTCGCCCGATCGACAAATCTCCCACGAGCGTCGAAGGAGAGACATCGAGCCCGACACGCTCCAGATAGAGACGGGCTTTCGCAGCGATCTCCCGCTCATTGATAAAACCGAACGCGACCGGCTCACGCCCGAGGAAAATATTCGCCCCGACGCTGAGATTGGTCGCCAGATTTAGCTCCTGATGGATCAGGGCTATGCCGTGAGAAAGCCCCTCCTCGACCGAGCGAATCGCGATCTCCTCCCCCTTCAGCCGAATCGTGCCCTCGTCGGGCTGCTGGACCCCGGCGAGGATTTTCATGAGGGTGCTCTTTCCCGCTCCATTTTCCCCGAGAACAGCGACGACCTCGCCCTCCCCCACTGAAAAACTCACGCGATGAAGCGCGCGCACTCCGGGAAACGATTTTCCGATTCCTGATACCTCAAGCAATAACGACATACAGGGAGAGTAACAAAGAGTCCCCCGGGGGCCAGCTTTTTCGGTCATAGAGGGCGGGAGAAGAGGAAAAAGAATCGCGAGCAGGACTGGAAATGTTCCAATGAACATGCCACCGTGAGCAATCGTGCCCCAGTCTCACCCCGCCATTCTCCCCTCCCGCTATTACCTCGAT
>JAGNMT010000262.1 GCA_017991025.1 Verrucomicrobiales bacterium | reverse complement strand
GACATCCTGAGGAACCGCCTCATCAATAACAAACTCGTCGCCATCGGTGTCAGCGGGGGATCACGGGCCATCATCGCCGACAACGAACTCGCTCGTGAAGGCGGCACACCGCCAATGATCGCGGTGCTGGAAGATTCGCGGGGCGCGATCAGCGGGAACACTTTCCGGGGCGGCGGTGTGGCGGCCATCGTCGTCAAAGGTGCCGCTGACATCACGCGGAACCGTTTTGTCACTCCGACGCCAAAGAAACTCGTTCTCGCCTTCAAGGGCTCGACCGTGACCGAGTCGGAAAGCCAGCTTCTCACCGACGTAGCCTTCACTTCGTCACTCGATGGCAGCGAGCAACGTTATGTCGAACTCGTTCCGACCGACACACCCGGTGGCGTCACCCGCGATGTCGTTCTCGCCTTTCACGGCCATGGTTCGGATCGCTGGCAGTTCATCAACGATCTGCGTGGCGAGTGCAAAGGCGTGCGCGACTCGGCCGCGAAATACGGACTGATTCTCGTCTCGCCGGACTACCGTGCCAGGACCTCGTGGATGGGTCCGGCCGCCGAGGCGGATGTCGTGCAGATCATCGCGGAACTGAAACAGCGCTACCACCTCGGCCGTGTCTTCCTCGCCGGCGGCTCCATGGGCGGCACCGCCGTGCTCACTTTCACCGCCCTCCATCCGGAACTTGTCGCCGGAGTCTGCAGCCTCAACGGCACCGCCAATCTCGTCGAATACGAGAACTTCCAGGATGCGAGGACCGCTTCTTTCGGCGGATCGAAAGCGGAGAAGCCCGACGAGTACCGAAAACGCAGCGCCGAATTCTTTCCTGACAAATTCACCATGCCGATCGCCTTCACCACGGGCGGCAAAGACGAGTCCGTGCCCCCGCATAGCGTGCTGAGACTGGCGGAGGCGCTGAAGCAGGCAAAGCGGCGGGTCCTGAGTCTCCATCGCGAGAATGGCGGACATTCGACGAGCTACGAGGACACGATCACGGCGATGGAGTTCATGCTCCGCGAGGCGGGGAGTCTTTCAGTATCGGAACGCAGGGCTCTTTTCGACAAGGCCGGGGCCCTGCACTCCCGCCTCACTGAGGTTCCCAACGATCTTCGCGCCGATGCCGACCTCTATGCCAAGGGGATGACCTGGGCCATGCGATACGACACCGCCCTCCAACCCTCCGATCGCGCGCTGATCGAAAAGGCCGCGGCGCGCGGTGCCGAACGTGCCGAGGCTATTCTCTCGAAGCAGACGCCCTGGACCCAAAAGAAGGGCAAGATGGTTCGGGGGTTCATCTCCTCGATCGATGGTTCCACGCAACCGTATGGGGTGATCGTTCCAAAAGGCTACGACGGCACCAAACCCTTCCGGCTCGATGTCGTGCTTCACGGCAGTTCGAAACCGGTCGGCATGAGCGAGCTGAAGTTCATCCAACGATTCGACGAGGGCGACCTGGGAGACAGCACCGCCCCCGACGTGGGCTACATCGAATTGCACCCGCTCGGGCGCGTCGAGAACTGCTACCGTTGGGCCGGAGAGACCGATGTCTTCGAGGCGATCGAAGCCGTCTGCCGGAACTACCACATCGACCGCGACCGTATTGTCCTGCGCGGCATGTCGATGGGTGCCTCGGGCACCTGGCATCTCGGCCTGAAACACCCCGACCGCTTTGTCGCGATCGGTCCCTACTGCGGCTACGTGGACACGCATCGCTTCTCCGAGACGCCGATCCCGAACTTCATCAAGGTCGGCCCGCTGCCGCCCCATCAGGAGCTTGCCCTGCACATGCTCGACTCGGTCGATTACGCGGCCAATGCGGGTGTCGTTCCCGCGATCGCCGCGATCGGTGACAAGGACACGTTTTTCCAGTCGCATGTTCACATGGGTGAGGCCTTCGCGAAGGAAGGCATCCCCTTCGTGAATCTGATCTCGCCCGGCACCGGTCATGTCATCGATCCGAAGACCCACGCCGAGCAGATGAGGCGCATCGGCGAATTCACCGCGAAGGGGCTCGATCACGATCCCCGCCAGGTCCGCTTTGTGACCTGGACCCTCAAATACAACCGCTGCCACTGGCTGGAACTGCTCGGTCTCGAGAGACACTACGAACGGACCGAGTTCCGGGGGAGCGTCACGGATGATGGCATCCATGTCAGTCAAGCGAGCAACATCACGCGCTTCGCGATTCATCGTTCGGTGACGACGCTGCGTATCGCGGACACGGAGATCCCCCTGCCCGCCCATCAGCCCGATGACATTCTCGTTTTTTCCAAAAACCAGGGGGTCTGGAGATGCGACGGCCCGCGTGACACGAACAAGCTCACCGGAAAACGTCCCGGATTGCAGGGCCCGATCGACGACGCCTTCGCCACGCCCTTTCTCTGTGTACGCGGAACGGGAACCCCGTGGAATCCCGGGATCGGGGCCTGGGCCGAGGCCAATCTGCGCCGCTTCGAATACGAATGGGCGCGATATATGCGGGGCGACCTGCCGGTGAAGAACGACACCGACGTGACCGAGGCCGACGTGCGCGACAGGCACCTCATTCTCTTCGGAGATCCCGGCAGCAATTCGTGGATCGCAAAAGCTCTTCCAACACTGCCCGTGATATGGACCCGCGATGAAGTGAGTCTGGGCGGCCTGACAAAACCTTCCGAGGATCACGCGCCCGCCTTCATCTGCGCGAGCCCTCTCGCGGCGGATCGCTATCTCGTCATCAACAGCGGCCACACCTTCCACGAGGAGGAGTTTGCCGCTTTCAACTACCTGCTTTTCCCGCGAATGGGTGACTGGGCCCTGCTCAAAACCGGTGATACTGAAGAGGTTCTTCGCGCGGGCTATTTTGACGAGGCGTGGTTGAATGCCGAAACTGTTAAACCCTAGAAGTTAGATCTCATGACCCGAATCCTTATCGCCGAATGCAAACAGGAAGTTTCCACCTTCAATCCTCACCTCAGCGGCTACGGTGACTTCGGCATCCGCCGAGGTCGCGAGCTGCTCGACTACCACCGCACCGTTCGCAACGAGATCGGCGGTGCCCTGAGCGTGCTCGACCCAATGCCCGGGGTCGAACTGGTCCCCGCCTACAGCGCCTTTTTCATCACCTCGGGCGGGACTCTCGCAAAACCCGACTGGGAACGAATCGCCACGGAATTCCTCGAGGAGATCCGCCAGGCCCCGCCTGTGGACGGCGTTTACTTCTGCATGCACGGGGCGATGGCGAGCGAGGCGGAGCTCGACCCCGAGGGCTGGCTCCTCGCGGAAACCCGGAAGATCCTCGGCGAAGACATTCCCATCGTCATTTCGCTCGACCTTCACGGCATCCTCACGGATCGTATGGTCGAGCATAGCGACGCCATCGTCGCCTATCATACCTACCCGCATGTTGATTTCTTCGAAACGGGACAACGCGCTGCGCGACTCCTCCTGCGAATCGTTGCGGGCGAGGTGAAACCGGTCACGGCCAAGGTCGCGATCCCGGCGCTGGTGAGGGGCGATGAACTCATCACCGCGACGGGGTCATTCGGCGAGAGCATACGACTCGCGCAGGCCGCTGAAAACGGACCGGGAGGTCTCTCTGCCGGCATGTTCATCGGCAATCCTTTTACCGATGTTCCGTCATTGCAAACCTACAGCTTCGTCGTGACCGACAATGATCCCGCCCTTGCTGAACGTGAGGCCCTTCGCATCGCCGGGAGCTTCTGGGCGAACCAAGGGAAAATGCGAGTGCCCTTGAAGAGCCTCGACGAGATGGTGGAAATCCTGGGTTCGCATGTCGGCGGCGGAACCATTGCGATCGTCGATGCCGCCGACGCGACGAGTTCCGGCGCATCGGGCGACAGCAATGCCGTGCTGTGTGCCCTCACGGCAGGCGGATACCCGGGGCGCGTCCTGCTGCCTCTCGTCGATGCACCCGCCGTGAAGCAGGCCTTTGCCTCAGGCGTCGGGGCTACGATCACGACCACGGTCGGCGGCACTCTCGATCCAAAACGATTCCGCCCGTTGGAGATCCCCGCGAAGGTGCGACTCCTCGCGGATGGCCGCTTTCGGAGCGAATCATTCGGCGAAGAATGGCTCGCGGGTCCCACAGCCGTTCTTGAGGCGGGAAACTTCACCCTCGTCGTGAGCAGTCATGCCGTTAACCTCTATGATCGCTCTTTTTTTCTTTCGCATGGTCAGGACCCGCAGCGCTTCGATGCCGTCGTCGTGAAGTCCCCCCACTGCCAGCCTCACATGTATGCCGACTGGTGCGCTCGTCTGGTGAATGTGGATGCGCCCGGTTCCTCCAGTGCCAATCTGCCGTATCTCGGTCACACCCGATGTCCACGACCGATTTTTCCACTTGATGAAAACGTTACTTTCACCCCAATATCCAGACTCTTCTCACGACCATGAAAATCCGGGAAATACGATGCGCAGGATTGCGCGGAGCCACGCCTGAAGGCGGCTGGAGCAATGAGCTCCGGCCCGACGACTGCGTTCACACGCTCATTGCGGTTCACACCGACGAGGGAGCGATCGGACTGGGCAGTGTCTTCACCAACGACGCCCTTGTGCAGGCCTCGCTGAACATGCTAGAGCCGCTCTACCGCGGTGAGAACGCCCTCGAACCCGAGCGACTCAGCGAAAAGTTGCACCAGAATATGTTCTGGCTCGGGCGCGGTGGTTCGATGACCCATGCCATCAGCGGCATCGATATCGCCCTTTGGGATCTGCTCGGAAAAGCGACAGGGCAGCCGGTGGGGCGTTTGTTAGGTGGCCGGTATCGTGAACGCGTGCAACCCTATGCCTCTCTCCTGATGGATGAGCCGGAGAAACTCCGCGATCACCTGCTCTCGGTGAAGGCGGAGGGCTTCCGTGCCTTCAAGATAGGCTGGGGTCCTTTCGGTCGTCGCAATGCCGTGACCGATGAAGCGATCGTCAAGGCCGCCCGGGAAGCGGTGGGATCCGATTCGCGTCTCATGGTCGATGCCGGAGGCAGTGATGCCTTCTGGCCGAATGGCTATAAGTGGGCGCTCAATACCGCGAAGATGCTCGCCGACTACGAGGTGCACTGGTTTGAAGAGGCGCTCGACCCAGACGCCCTCGAAGACTACGCGAAACTGCGAGAGCATTCTCCTGTTCCCATCTCCGGCGGTGAAGTGCTGACGCGTCGTCAGGCTTTTCAACCCTTTCTCGAAGCGCGCGCCTTTGATATCATCCAGCCGGACGTCACGAAGGTCGGCGGCATCAGCGAAGAGCGGCGCATTGCCTGGATGGCGCAGGAGCACGGCGTCCGTTTCATCCCGCACGGATGGAATACGGCAGTCGGCCTCGCCGCCGATCTCCATCTCGCCTCGGCCTTTCCCGGAACCGATCTTGTCGAGTATCTCACCGGATCGCCCTTTATCGACGAGATCACGGTCGGAGGCTGGCATCTCGACGCCGACGGCATGCTCACGATCCCGACGAAACCGGGGCTCGGTCTTGAGCTCGATCCGGAGGCGGTGAGGAAATACACGAACGGGGAGAAGTTTCTGTAGAGTTGTCGCCTCTCGCTATTCTGCTGAAGCGGGAGGCTTGGCAAAAGCAAGAAACGGGGAGTCGGCTCTACCATAGGCCGTGTTAATGTCCCCGTTGCTGTGCTTCTTACGTGGGCCACGCGGGGCATTGCGCGCCGTGCGGTTCTTCACAATCTCGAGCACATTCAATGCAACCGGAAATGCCTAACAAAGAAGGATTCAGGCAACGGCTCGTATGGCATCTGTCGTG
>JAGNMT010000261.1 GCA_017991025.1 Verrucomicrobiales bacterium | reverse complement strand
CCGCCGCGAGAGAGAATCTCGCTTCGACGATGAACAAGGTTTGCGAGGATCACGCTCCGATCATCATCACGCGAAACAGAGATCAGGCTGTCGTGATGATGTCGCTGGAGGACTTTGAGGCCTTGGAGAGACGGCCTACCTGCTCAAAAGCCCCAAGAACGCGAAACGCATTATGAGTGCGATCGCTCAGTTGGATGCCGGAAAAGGGGGCGAACGCAGCGTTGACCTGGACGCATGAAGCGCACGCTCACTTTTTCCGATGAAGCGTGGGAAGATTACTTGTATTGGCAGGTTACGGACCGGTCTACCTTGCGTCGTATCAATCAACTCATTAACGAATTTCGACGAAGTCCATACGAGGGCATCGGCAAACCGGAACCTTTGAAGCATCAATTGGCCGGATGGTGGTCAAGGCGCATTGACAGTGAGCATCGTTTTGTCTATCGAGTCACTCAACACGCCGTTGAACTCTCCAATTTGCGGAATCAATACTGAGCTGTTCGAGATCGGTTTGGACATATTTTACTTTTGGCCCGAACGACAATCCCTGATGAACAAATCCCATCTCGTAGAATCCCTCAAATCAGATCTCAGGCAACGTTATGATCGTGCCGTCGCGGCCCTCGCCGGAGCCCACGAGGCGGCCACCGGTGCCGACACCAAGGCCGAGAACAAGTACGATACCCGAGGCCTCGAAGCCTCCTACCTCGCGGCAGGGCAGGCCGATCAGGCCGAGGAACTACTGCGGGGCATCACTTCCATCGATGCCTTTACGTTCAAGGACTTCGACATGGACGAGACCATCGGCACGGGCGCGCTCGTCGAGGCGGAACGAGAGGACGAGTTACTCTATTACCTTCTCGCCCCGGCCGGAGGCGGAATGGTCATCACGGCGGATTCGGGTGAATCAGTCACAGTTCTCGGTCCCGCTTCCCCGCTCGCCGCAAAGTTGAACGGAAAAACCACCGGGACCATCCTCCATGATCCCGATCTGATCATCCTCGAGGTGATGTGAGGCCAATCATCTTAGTTCAATCCGAGGTCATCAGGTTCGTCGGCGATCAGCTTGTGCCACGGACCCAGTTCGCGCAGCAAACTCTTCCAGAGCCGATCCACATTCGACACGTCGATAATCGCCTTTTCGGGACGATGCGTGATCCAGGCCCTCTGCTCCAGTTCACCTTCGAGCTGACCCTCAGACCATCCTGAGTAGCCGACAAAAGCCCGTATCTGGAACCCCTCCATTTCATACATCACCGCCTCGGCCGCAGAAAGGTGAGTCGAATACTGGAGTTGCTCATCTTCCTCCGACCAGCCCAGTGCCGAGAATGTAAGATGTTCAGTGCTAACCGGACCTCCCATAAAAACCGGTACATCAGCGAGTCGATCACGCTGGTCCTTCGGCAGCACATTCCCGCTCAGCAGATCCCCAACGCTGCGCCCGAGAGGGCGATTGAGGATGTAGCCGAAGGCCCCGCCTGTGCTGCTATGCTCTGTGACGAGAAGAACGCTCTGAAAAAAAGTCGGCTCCTTTAAACTGGGATCCGCCAGAATCAGGCTGCCTTTGAGCGATTTCTCCACTGGACCCTGAGATGGCATGAGGAATGGGCCGACGACTTCAGCCCGCAAAGAAACCTCAAACAGAATTTACCCGTTGGCAACCACTAAGCGACGGTGTTCACTGCCCGTCATGCAGGATCTTACTGATGATCTCAAAAAAGGCCGGGAACTTCACCCCGCTCAAATCAACCGCGCCGCCGAGGCACTGCTCGATGACACGATTTCCGATGAAATCAGAGCAGCCTTTCTTTCCGCACTTTCGGACAAGGGGGAAACGGCTGCCGAGATCGCGGGATTTGCCGCCGCGTTCCTTGATCGGGCTGTCGTGCCTCGAATAAATCGCGAAAAGATCGCCAAACCGCTCCTCGATGTCTGCGGCACCGGCGGCGACAAGCTCAATCTATTCAATGTCTCGACCACCAGCGTCTTCCTCCTCGCCGCCAACGGAGTCGCGGTCGCCAAGCATGGCAACCGGGGGATCACCTCAAAGAGCGGCGGAGCGGACGTACTTGAGGCCCTCGGCATTCGCATCGACCTGCCTCCTGATGATTTTGGCCGGTGCCTTGAGGAAGTCGGGGCGGGCTTCCTATTCGCCCCGCTTTACCACCCGGCATTCAAAGCAATCGTTCCGGTTCGAAAGCAGCTCGCCGAAGCGGGGCGCCGAACCATCTTTAATCTTCTCGGCCCTCTCCTGAACCCTGCCCGGCCTGACTACCAGCTCATCGGCGTGTTTGATCCGGCGGTAGGGGCAGTCTTCGCGGATATTCTTTCCCGACTAGGCCGCAAAGTTGCCTGGGCGGTCCACGGCACGACTGAAGCTGGAGCGGGGATGGATGAACTTTCCACTCTCGGAAGGTCGATCATCTGGTCGGCAGAGGGACCGGACAGGGTCGAGTCCGTCATCGAACCCTCTTCATTCTCTTTTGGACCGGGGACCACTGCGGATCTTGAAGGCGGCGACGCCAAAGACAACGCGGCGATTCTCGTCGGCATCATCAACGGCAGTATTACGGGATCAAAACGGGATCTTGTTACTCTCAATGCCGCCGCAGGGCTGGTTATCACCGGCAAAGCAGCGAGCCTGCACGAGGGTCTCCGTCTCGCCAACGAGGCCATCACCACGGGTGCTGCCCTGGCCGTGCTGGAGCGATGGCAGAAGTTTATGTAATCCGGGTAGCGGGATTTTAAAGGCACGGATATATTACCCACCCTTATGTCGAAGCGGAACGTCAATATCAGCGCCACTGCAGCGCTCCTCATCCTCTCCACTATTTTTACCATCGTGGGCTGGCATTCAGGATGGGTCGAATTCGGCGATCCAGTCTTCACTGAAGTAATTCCGGAGAAACGGCCGACGCGACTCGATCAGAAGAAACTTGAGGCTTTTTCCAACAAACCGATCAACGAAATTCTCGAATTCTTACTGGCGGAAGCCGCCACTACGGTAACGGAGCCCCCTGTCATCCCCCCTCCTGCTCCAGCTCCCGCTCTCCTCGGAATGCTGCCGGACGCTCCCCTTCCTTTCCCAGGGAGCGCGGCCCCTCGCGATGAGGAGAACCTTAAGAAATTCATTACCGGCATGCAGCAGGACAAAGAGGGCGAGCCATCAAAGTCCGAACAATGGCAGTTCAATCTCGCGCTTGCAGCGATTCAAGTCGATCCGTCAAAGATCCCGGAGGCGATTCGTCTCAACACCCATCCAGTGCCGGAGTCGGAGACGTTTTCCGTCCGCCTCGTGCCGCGTGACGGGGAAATCTCCGGACCTTTCGCGATCGGACTGTTTAACCGGGAGAACGGCCCCGGGATCGTCTCGGGCGGGGGCACAAATCTCTCGAGCCTGAAAGCGGAAGGAGCGTTAGACAGCCTTGGGAGTCTCTCCGGAACGGTCCCGGGAAACGGCATCTTTCCCGCCGATTTCGACGCAGATGGAGACCTCGATCTCTTTGTAACCCGGGGAGACGGGCTTCCCAATTCGTTGCTGAGAAACGACGGAGGTAAATTCGAGGACGTCACGATCAGCCTCGGACTACTCTCCTTCGATGACACGACGACGGCGGCCTGGATCGACTACGATGGCGATGAACTTCTCGATCTTCTTGTCGGTAGTAAAGACCATCCTCTCGAGCTCTACCATCAAACCACGGGAGGCGTTTTCCAGCCTATCGCCTGGGACCTGAAATTGTGGGTGCCCCGCGGAGTAGCCTTCATCAAAGTTGCCGATTTCTCCGGGGATGGCTCCCCCGATTTTTTCCTCGGCATCGACGGGCTGCCTGATCGGCTCTATCTCAGCCGCCCCTCCGCCGCGTGGAATGACTGGCGATTCGAGGACATCACGGCCGACTCCGCCGTGGACGTGGGAACGAAGAGCACCTCCGCTGTCTTTTTCGATTTCGATAATGACAGCCTTCTCGACCTGTTGCTCACCACTGCCGCCCCGGACCCTCTCCTTCCCGCCGGGCCGGTCGATCCGGCTGTCACCGCCCCCAGCACGATACGACTTTTCCGAAATGAGGGAGAGAATCGCTTCGCCGACATCACTGATTTCGCAGGGCTACAGTTTACAGAAGGCGTCACCGCAGCGGGAGTTGCCGATCTGGATAATGATGCATACGAAGACATCCTGCTCGGCACCGAAGCCCTCTCGATCAATCGTGTCTTCTGGAACCGTGAGGGGCTGGGATTCAAGGACGTTTCCATCGTAAGTCAGGGGAGTTATCTGGATGAGGCCGTCTCATTCGCTTTTGCAGATTTGGACAGGAATGGAACAACGGACGTGTTATATCTGAACGAATCCGGTCGGGTGCGCTGGCTCGAAGCATGCGGTGCGATGGATGCCTGGCTTCAGGTCACGGTAAAAGGACAACCTCCGGGAACTCGCGTCTCACTGACAATAAGGGATAAAGACTGGGTTCTCCATCCGCTCGAACGAAGGCTCAACACCGAGTCATCGATCATGATCGGCATAGGTCAGGCTGACATCATCGAGCGCCTCGAGGTTTTAGGGCCGGATGGCGGTGAGCCTCTGGCGACACTCGAAAAGATCGAGCCCAATCGTGAAGTTGTGATCGAGCTCCCGAAACGCCCAAAAAAGCGGGCGGTCGTGCCGATGCAAGCCGATTCCCGGGCGACAACCGCACCTTGAAGAGAAGCGGGGCTCCGGCGACCTACTCACTTTTCTCACTTCGCCACTTCGGATGTCCGATAAAATCAGGAAAAGTTGAGCAAAATCGGCCTTCCGGGCAGTTTATTGCCCAGATTACTTGTGAACCCGCCGAAATGATTGCATGATAAAACGCCCGGCTTCTTCTCCGTAGAATCCGGCCTGTTTATCCACCCATGATTGTGCCCGTTCAGAAAGACGACGAGTTTATTTCGGATTTCAAAGAAGCCGATAAGGTCACCGGTGCTATTCACGTGTGGTGGGTAGGGCAGAGCGGTTTCCTCATCAAGTGGAACGGTCACGGCCTGCTCATCGACCCTTACCTTTCCGATTCAGTGAGCCGGAAATACGAGGGGACGGCCAATCCGGTCTCGCGTATTTCCGAACGAGTGGTCGATCCCCTGCTGCTGGAAGGTATCGACCTTGTCGTATGCAGCAATACCAACCCGGACCGGCTCGACCCGGAAACAATTCTTCCTCTCCGCGCCTCGAATCCCGCCTTGAAAATGGTGTTGCCCGCCGGGAATATCGCCGAGGCTGACGAAATCCTCGGGTCGGCGGCACCTCCCTTCATCCCCGTGAACGCCGGAACCTACGTTACGAGCGGGCCCTTTGATTTTCATGGCATCAACGCTGCCAACCCCAAGATCCGCCGGGACGAGCAAGGGAACTCGAAGGAACTCGGATTTGTCATCCTATTCGGCCCCTTCGCTATCTTCCATAGTGGAGAATCCGTCTGGCACTCAAATCTTGTGAAAGAAGTGCGGCGTTGGTCGGTCAATTTGGCCCTCCTCCCGATCAACGGGGCAGACAACGCTGGCCATCCCCGCTCCAGCATGAACGGCTTCGAGGCCGCCGCCCTCTCCAAAGCGATCAGTGCCAGCCTCGTGATTCCCTGTCACTTCGATCTATTCGACGTCGGTAATTCGGACACCGGAGAGTTTTCAAGTTGTTGTGATCGGCTCGCGCAACGGTACCGGATTTTGAAACCGGGCCAGCGGATGACGATGGGTCCTATCACCGATG
>JAGNMT010000260.1 GCA_017991025.1 Verrucomicrobiales bacterium | reverse complement strand
ACGCCTTCACCCAGTTCCGGCAGGACCGGCTTTAGCGCAGCTTCGGCCTTGGCGACGTCATCCTTGTGGACGGTGAAAGAGATATCAGTGATACCCGTCTTCGAAACGTTCTGGACGATCATGTCGACGATGATGTTCGCGGCGGCGACAGCCCCGAAAATCTTACCCGCAGTTCCCGGGAGGTCTCTGACTCCGGCGATAGTGACTTTGGCCTGGGCTCTTTCCAGACTGACGCCGCGGATGACTACGGATTCCATGCTCATGGTTTCTTCTCGGACTAAAGTTCCAGGATTGTTATTAAGACTGCTGCGGACTTCGAAACGGACCCCGAATTTCTTTGCAAACTCGACCGAACGCGATTGCATCACCTTGGTACCGGAACTCGCCATCTCAAGGAGTTCATCGTAGCTGATTTCGTCGAGCTTCTTTGCTTCGGGAACGACCCTGGGATCGCAGGTATAAACACCATCGACATCAGTGAAAATCTGACAGAGATCGGCATCGACGGCAGCGGCCATCGCGATAGCAGTGAGGTCGGATCCGCCACGACCCAACGTAGTGATTTTTCCGTCTGCCGTTTTCCCCTGAAAGCCGGCCAGAATGACGATGTTCCCCTCCTTGAGGAGCGCATGAACTCCCTCCGGGGAGATATTGGAAATGCGGGCCTTGGTGTGGACACCGTCCGTCTCGATCCCGGCCTGGGCACCAGTCAGGGAGACAGCCTTGGCCCCCATCGCATTCAGTGCCATGGCGGTGAGGGCGATTGTAGTCTGCTCTCCGGTCGCCAGGAGAACATCCATTTCGCGCTCGGTGGGATGTTTTCCCTCCCCGGTAACCTGTTCGGCCAGCTCGATGAGGCGATTAGTGACCCCGGCCATCGCTGAAACGACAGCAATAACCTGATTCCCGGCATCCCGCGTCTCAATGATTTTCCGCGCGACATTCATGATGCGCTCGGGGGTGCCGACCGAGGTGCCGCCGTATTTCTGGACGATGAGACTCACTGCTTCCGGGGGGGGCGTAGAATGAAAGGGGAGACTTATGCCTCAGGAACCCGCTTTGTCCAACGGCGATTCGGTGCTACCCCGGACACTTTCTCTAACCCATTGCAAATAACGGGAAGATCCCGCCTCCGGGGAAAGGATGAGAATCTCGGGGACTTCATAAGGATGATGCGTCTGAAGCCAGGCCTCAAGAGCCTTCACCCGAGCCCGCGTCGTTTTGACCATCACAAGCGCCTCCGCCTCGATTCTTATCTCTCCCTGCCATCGATAAATCGACTCCACTCCGGGAAACACATTAACGCAGGCCGCTAGTTGCGATTTAATCATAAGTGTGCCAATTTGTCTCGCCGTTTCGGCGTCCTCAAAGGTCGTTAGTAAAGTAATGATGTCTCCATCGGTGCCGTTTTGTCTCTCTATCATGGTTTTTATTCAGGGTGCCGTCTAAGTATACATGAATCCGGGAATAATCGACAGACTGATTGATCGACTCGACAAGCTCGAGCCCGAAGCGATCCAGCGTATCGTGCTCAAGATCGTTCAGGAAAAGGGATTTCTTGAGAAAGTTTTCGAGGTGCTCCGCGAGGGCATCATTGTCACCGGGGCGCGGGACTCGATCCATTATATCAATCAGGCGGCCTGTGATTTCTTCGGACTCGACCAGAAGAAGGCGATTCGCGGGAAGGTTTCCGATCTCTTCCCCGGCATTGACTGGGAGGAGGTGACCGGCTCAGGAGGAGTCGTCAACCGCGACCTCGTGGTGCGCTACCCGGAGCTCCGTTATCTCAACTTCTACATCGCTCCGCTCGCCAATCAGCACGCGGATCGCCCCAATGCCGAGGAGTTGGTCGGATACGTGATCATCCTGCGGGACAACACCCGGTCCCGGGAAAGGCAGATCAAAGAGATCGAATCGGAAAAGATTGAAGCTGTAAAAAGCCTAGCCGCCGGAGTCGCCCATGAGATCGGCAATCCGCTCAATTCGCTGAACATTCATCTTCAGGTCGTGGAGCGGAAAGTAAAAAAGCAGGTCGATTCCCCGCTCGCCACCGAGTTGCTCGAATCTCTTGAGATCGCCCGCAACGAAATCAAACGACTCGATTTTATTGTCGACAAGTTTCTCAACGCAGTCCGGCCCTCGCGCCCGAATCCGCAAACGACGGATTTGAACGACCTCATCAACGAAGCTCTCAACTTCATCGGTCCCGAAGTCGCGGACCGGCGTATCTCTCTGGTCCTCGATCTCAAAGAGGAACTCCCCCTTATCCACATTGATCAGGACCAGCTCAAGCAGGTTTTCTACAATCTTATTCGCAACAGTTGCCAGGCCATGGGCTCCAGCGGGGAGCTCACGATCCGCACCGGGTTTAACGATGAAAATGTATTCGTCACCTTTGCTGACAACGGTCCCGGCATTCCCCCGGACCAGGTCAGCCGTGTCTTTGAACCCTATTACACGACGAAGAAGACAGGGTCAGGTCTCGGGCTGCTCATCGTCCATCGCATCGTCCACGATCACGGCGGAGAGGTTGAGTTTAAAAGCCGCGAAGGCATCGGCACCGAAGTAAGTGTCTTTCTCCCCCGCGCCGAGAGACTGATGCGCTTCCTCCCGACCCGCTCCGGGGCTCCCGTTATTGATGTCGATGTTGTTGACTGAATTTCATCTCCATGAACTACCTCGAGAACACCATCCTCATCGTCGATGATGAAAAGAATACCCGCGAGGGACTGCGACTTTCTCTCGAAGATGAGTTTGACGTCTACGTCGCCGCCAATATCGCCGAAGCGGAGGAGGTAATGAAGAACGAATCGGTCGATGTCCTGCTCACCGATCTCCGGCTCGGAGGCGAAAACGGGATGGATCTCATCACCCGGACACTGGCTCGGCCGAAGGCCCCGGTCTGTATACTCATGACCGCCTACGGCTCTGTGGATGTCGCGGTCGAAGCGATGAAAAAGGGGGCTTACGACTACGTCAGCAAACCGCTCAACATTGATGAACTCGAGATTGTCATCAAACGGGCGATCCGCAGCCGCCATGTCGAAGAGGAGAATGTCGCGCTCAAGGCCCAGGTTTCGGACCGCTACGGCATGGAGAACATTATCGGCCGCTCGGGAGCGATGCAGCCGATTTTTGAAACCGTCCGCCAGGTCGCCCCGACCCGGGCCACCGTCCTCATCGAGGGGGAAAGCGGCACGGGCAAAGAACTCATCGGCAAGGCGATCCATCATCTCAGCGGGCGCCCGAAGTCAAAACTGGTCACGGTGCATTGCGCTGCCCTCAGTGAGCAACTCCTCGAAAGTGAACTCTTCGGCCACGAGCGAGGGGCTTTCACCGGTGCGCTCGAGCGCCGCATCGGCCGATTTGAAGAAGCCGACGGCGGCACGCTCTTTCTCGATGAGATCGGAGAGATTGACCTCAATACTCAGGTGAAACTGCTTCGCGCCATCGGCGAACGGACGATCGAGCGACTCGGCTCTAACAAGTCGGTCAAAGTCGATGTTCGTGTTGTCGCGGCAACGAATAAAGATCTCAGCGAAATGGTCCGGGAGGGTACGTTCCGCGACGACCTGTTCTTCCGGCTCAACGTAGTCTCGATCACGATGCCTCCGCTTCGTCAGCGTAAGGAGGATATTATCCTCCTTGTCGATGCCTTTCTCAAGGAATTCACCGAAGAGAACAACAAACCTCTCATGGAACTGACAACTGAGGCGATGCAGACGCTTTTCGACTATGACTGGCCGGGGAACGTCCGTGAACTTCGTACCGTGATCGAGCACGGGGTCGTGATGTCCAATGCTGCGAAGATCGGGGTGCGTCATCTGCCGATGTTTTTGCGCGATGATTCCCTGCGGGATTTGCGTGGTGGAGGCACCTCAAGAGCGAGAACGGCCGTGCCCGCCATATCGACCGATCCCGACGACCTCAATCTCGGAAAAATGGAGGAACGTTTGATCTGTGTCGCCCTCGAGAAGACGGGCGATAACCGCACCGAGGCGGCGCGCTTGCTCGGAATCTCCCGCCGGACGATGCAGCGGAAATTGAAGGAGATGGGGCTGGTGGAGGAGTGAGGCGGCGAGCCCTCACTGCGCCGCCTTGATCTCGTCCCAGGCTCTGTTATAGAGTGCGTTATCCTTGCCGAGGTCGTCGATCATCTCGCATTTTTTCATTGTTTCCGCATCGAGAAAAAGAGCGTCGTTCTCTTTGAATTCTTTGCTCACGAGATCGTAGGCGCTCTTGTTAGGCGCAAGGTAGAAGATGTATTCCATATTCACGGCGGCATTGGCCGGTTCGGTCATAAAATCGATGAAGGCATAGGCCAGTTCCGGATTCGGTGATGTCGCCGAGATGACGAGGTCATCACAGGCGATAGAAGTTCCTTCGCGGGGAACCAGAAACTTGATCGCCTCGTTGTCCTCCTGAGCCTGAAAGGCGTCGCCGGCGTAGGCATGTGAGAGAAGGAACTCCGAGGAAGTAAGGCCGCCGTCGTATTGATCGCTTTCGAATTTGGCGATATTTCGCTTCCACTTGATGACAAGCTCTTTTGCCGCCTTGATCTGGCCTTCATCCACGGTGTTGAGACTGTATCCGAGAAATTTCAGCGCGGCTCCGATCGTCTCGCGCGAGTCATTGAGCAGCGTCATACGTCCTTTGAGATCTTCTCTCTCGAACATCGCCCAGGTCGGCTCCACCTGATCTACGCGATCACTCACCCACGCGATTCCGCTGGGGGCAAGCATATAGGGGACGCTCCATTTCATCTCCTTGTCGAAGGCAAGATTGGTCAGGTATTCGTTGTCGACATGCTTGAGATTCGTCAGTTTCGCATGATCGAGCGCGACGATCATCTTCTCCTGAGCGAGGATCTTCACCATGTAACTGCTCGGCACGAGCACGTCGTAACCGGTGGCACCCGCCTTGAGCTTTGCCAGCATCGCCTCATTCGAGTCAAAGATATCAATGACAAGGCGACAGCTGAATTTCTCTTCAAAAGCGGTGATGAGGTCCGGATTGAGATAGTCGTCCCAGGTATAGAGATGAAGTGCCGGTCTTTTATCCCCGCAGGAAGTGAGGAGAAAGGCGCAGAGGAGAAGCGTGGCAGGGAATTTCATCAGTTGGTTTAAGAAGGGCTCGACCGGGTTAACTTCTGGCTCCACCAGACGATCAAAAAAGTAACGACGAGGAAGATCGTCGATATCGCATTGATGAGGGGGAGCTCGCGACTGTGCTTCACCATGCTGTAAATTTTCAGGGGAAGCGTCGTTGAGCCCGGACCTGTTACAAAGAACGTGATTACGTAATCGTCAACTGAAAGCGTGAAGGCAAGCAAGCCCCCCGCCACGATCCCCGGAGCGAGAAGCGGGAAAATGATGCGCCGTATCGTCACCCACTGCGTCGCCCCTAGATCGCGTGCTGCTGCGATCACCGTCTCGTCAAATCCCTGTAACCTTCCCAGCACGACGACGGTGACAAAACTCGCGCAAAAAGTGATGTGTGCGATCAGGATCGTCACTGCTCCGAGAGTTACGCCGAGGGCGACAAAAAAGAGGAGCAGACTGATTCCCATCAACAAATCGGGAATGACGATGGGTAGATAGATCATTCCGTAATTTGCCTGCTGCAGCCTTGACCGGTACCAGTGAAGGGCGCAGGCGGAAAGCGTTCCGAGGACCATTGAGGCGGCGCTGGAGGCCATCGCAATGATCAGCGTCCTCTGTGTCGCCTCCCAGAGGTCCCGGTTTTGCGAGT
>JAGNMT010000259.1 GCA_017991025.1 Verrucomicrobiales bacterium | reverse complement strand
ACGGCGCTGCTCTCACGGTCCCGGCGAAGGACGACGCCGTCGATCGGGCTTCGTATTGCAAAATGGCGATCGTCAGCAGGCGTCTGACCGGTTGCTGATTTTGAAAAAAGAAGGGCGGCGTGGGCCTGCTCCCTCTCGAATCCTGCCACTTCCACTGAAGCCGCTGCCGATGCGAGATTCGCCATGGCCACTTTCAGCGCATGTTCGGCGTCCTCCAGTAACGGTGGAGAAATCGCTCCCTGTTCCAGGCGAAGGCGATCACGATCGCGATAACGCAGGGCTTTTTCTGATTCCGCTTTTGCGATTTCATGTTGATTGCCGGCCCTATGCAGAGCGGCTTCGGCGGCGTTGACCCTTGCCATCAACTCGGCTTCAGTGCGGACGTCAAGGAGGCTGGGTTCAACGGGGACGATTTCCGCCAAAACTTGATCTTTTACCACTAAGTCGCCGGTTTCGAGTTCGATTCGTTCAAGTCGACCGGCGAGAGGGGCGGAAATCGCGTAGAGTTCGCGAACACGGGCCTCACCACTCTCATTCACCGTAACGATAAATGGTCCCGAGGTCACTCTCCCGAGATCGACTTCGACAGGTTTGGGCCGGAGGCCATAGATTAAAGCGGCCCCTGTAATAGCCACGGCGGATGTCCAGAATAGCACTCTTCGTTTCATGATGGGTGTTATCACTCGCGGGATTTAAGAACGGCGATGAGATCAAGGTGGTCAACGCCCCTTCTTACAATAAGACTGGAGATTACCGCTGCCACCAGAATGACCAGAGCTGCGACAGCGTAGGTGGATGAATTCAGAATAAAGGGGATGCGGTAGAGTTCTGTCTCGAGAGCTTTGGAGATAAATCGGCAAAGACCGGACCCGATTAAGAATCCCACCGGGATAGAAGCTGCGGTGAGGAAAGCGAGTTCACCCAGAAGAATGGCGGATACTTCGGCGCGTGTAAATCCGATGACTCGAAGAGTAGCCAGCTCCCGGCTACGCTCCGAAAGGGAGACCCGGGCACTATTGTAGACCACTCCAATCGCGATCACACTGGCAAAGGCGATGTTGAACAGTCGCATCCTGAGAATATTCTCTGCAAAGTTTTCGACAAAACTTTGCATGGCAACTTTTTGCAGGGTCACTGCAGCCACGGCTGGAGCCTCTTTCAGTGCACGGTAGGCAGTTGTTTCCTGAGTCGGGTCGAATTGAAGGTAGACACCTGATATCACCGGGCTTTCCCCGAGCACCCGATGAAGTTCATCCCGCTGCATCCAGGCTGCAGTACCGGAAAAATCGTCGATGAGACCGTTTATTATCACCTCAAGGAAGAGGCGTTCCCCATCGAGCAATTCGACCTGAACGACATCACCAATCTTAAGGTTGAGAAGTTTGGCGAGCTGCGTTGAAATAACCATGCCCCGTTCCGGCAGATCGAGAACCTTTTCGCTGGAATCGATGAGCCGGAATAAGTCCCGGTTCGTACCGAGGCCGGTGATCGAAGTTTGACGAGATCGAGGCCCGTTTCGCAGGCGGACCGGAACGGAGCGAAAAGCTTCGATCCGGACGACTCCCGGGATGGCGCGGAGGCTTCCAATTGCACTTTGGGGAACCGCTTCATGAAAAGTGACGGTGGCGTCGTGGCGTTCCTGCAGGCCAAACTGAAAATCGATGAGGTAATCGATCGCGTCTTTTCCGAAATTGCCCACGATAAGAATGGCACAGGCAAAGGCGATCCCCAGTGTCGTCAATGCCGCTTTAAAAGGGCGGCGGGTCAGTTCCCGTAGAATCATGCGGGGTGCCTGACTGAGCCAGCGGTGCCAACCGAGGCGTTCAATCAGGGACGGACGATAGGTGGGGGGTGGCTCGGGGCGCATCGCTTCGGCCGGAGGAATCGAAACCGCCTGCCTGACGCCCGACGCCACCCCCAGTATACCCGTGACAAAACTCAAGGCGGCACCACCCAGATAGACCCGGTAATCCGGACGGAACACAGTGTTCGGGAAGCGATAGAACCCTGAATACATTTCGGTCATGTTTCGGCCCATCCAGGTGCCAACGATCCAACCGGCAATCACCCCGCAGCCAATGATGGCTCCGACCATCTCAAGGTAGTGGCGTCCTACGGCCCCGTTGTTGTATCCGAAAGCCTTAAGTGCTGCAATCTGCTCCCGCTGGAGCGAAAGGATACGCCGCAATGCGACGTTGAGGAGAAAGGCGGCGACCCCCATAAAAATCGAAGGAGGAATAATGCTCATGGTTTTGAGCTGCTGCAGTTCATCTGAGATAAATCGATGCGAGAGGTGCCGGTCCCGCCCGTTAGCCCCGAGTCCGCCGTAGTTTTCCAGCAACAGGTCGAGCCGACGAATCACCTCATCCTCGTTGGCCCCCGGCACGAGCGTCAGGGCAAGATCGTTGAAGGCGCCGTCCATCTCGAACGCCGCTTCAAGTTGTTGCCTCCTCATCCAGAAAACACCGAAGCGGCGGTCGTCCGGGAATAGGCTGCCCGGCTGGATCGTGGTAATGTATTCGGGAGACAAACCGATGCCGACAATCGTGAGTGTGTGAAGCCTCCCGTTCAATACAGCCCGAACCTTGGCACCGGGCTCAAAGCCGTTGGCCCTCATGAACGCCTCTTCGGCGAGTATTTCACCACTCCGGTCCGGTTCGGGAAGGCGACCCCGGAGAAGATGAATGTTGTTGAGTCCCGGTGCCCCGCGATCCGGCAATGACACGATTTTACCGACGGCGGGTTCATCAAGATCAGGGAGGTCGAGGGTCACCCCCTCGACGATGTGGTGCTCGATAGTGGCCACCCCGGGCAACTCCGCGACGCGCGCCACAAGAGACAGGGGAGCGCGTTTTAAGGCGGTGAACACCTGGGCGAAGCGATAGCGATCATAGTATATCTCCCGGGCCGTGCTCAACGAGTGGAGCGTGTTCTGAGCCCCAATAAAAACGGCGATACCGCATCCGATGACTGCCGCGATCGCCACCGCCTGACCCTTCATTTGAAGCAGGTCCCGGATCAGTTTTCGGTGAATCGCGAGCATGGAATGATAAAGTCAGCGCAGAGGGCCGGGCGGGCCGGTTTACCAGATCAGTTCGTTCGCAGACCGGCGCTCCCGGTTGACGCGCACGGATTCAATATTTCCATCCGAGAGAGTGACGACGCGATGCGCCATATCGGAGATGACGGAATTATGAGTGATCACAGCGGTTGTCGTGCCGAACTCTCTGTTTACTGACTGAAGCGCCTCAAGCACTTTCACCCCGGTGTTAATGTCCAGAGCGCCGGTGGGCTCATCACATAGCAGTACATCCGGACGTTTGGCGATGGCCCTTGCGATGGCGACCCGCTGTTGCTCGCCGCCCGACATTTGGGAAGGAAAATGATCGAGACGGTCGCCCAGCCCGACAAGATCGAGCGCGTCCTCGGGTTTCATCGGATGGGGGGAAATCTCGGTGACCAGCGAAACATTCTCCCTCGCCGTAAGACTGGGAATGAGGTTGTAGAACTGGAAGACAAATCCGACGTGATTTCGACGGTAACGCGTCAGCTCATTTTCCTTAAAATTGCCCATCTCCCGACCACGGTAGATCACTTTCCCGGAGGTGGGTAAATCAAGGCCGCCAAGGATGTTCAAAAGAGTCGATTTCCCACTTCCGGAACGACCGAGCAGGACGATCAGTTCCCCTTCAAAAAATTGGACATCCACGCCCCTGAGGGCATGGACTGAGACATCTCCCATGTGGTAGACTTTCGTCACGCCGGACGTTTCAAAAACAATGGCGGGCAGGGCATCGCTCATCCTGAACTACCGGTTTTAAGGAGTTGGATCATAAGAGGCGGGCATTTTTATTCCTTCGTTCGGGCAGGCCGGAGATACTTTTGCCCGGAGCGGCGATACCGTCCCAGTATACACCTCCGGGAGGAAAGTCGCTCGTTTTGCTTGCGGGTGAGGGCAACACATCTCTGTCCGTGCGCTGTTTTCCACTATTGCATATCCGATTCCGGCCAGTCACAGTTGCAAAATGATCGTAAGAACAGGCGTCGGCTTTCTTCTATCGTACCTTTTCACGTTTCTCTCACCGGCCGGAGAGGTTATCGAGGCGTTTGATGCCCATCTTGCGGCGCATCCGGATGGTGCGGAGGCCTTCACCTACGATTCCTCGGTCTTTACAGGCGACCTCTCCTCTCTGCCCATCGGCGTTTTCGATTCCGGAATCGGCGGCCTCACGGTGCTCGAGGCCATCCTCACTCTTGATGCCTTCCACAACGACGACCTCAAGCCCGGCCCGGATGGCAGGCCCGATTTCGAGGACGAGCGTTTCGTTTACCTCGGCGATCAGGCCAACATGCCCTACGGCAACTACGCGAAAGTCGGCAAAACGGACTATCTGCGCGAGCTCATCCTCAAGGATGCCGTCTTCCTCCTCGGGAATCGTTATCATGCCGACGGTTCGATCCATCATGACAAACCGCCAGTCAAAGCCATCGTCATTGCCTGCAATACCGCGACAGCCTACGGTCTTGAGGATTTGCAGGCGGCAGTGAAACGCTGGAATCTCCCTGTGATCGTCGTCGGTGTGGTCGAGGCCGGGGCGCGGGGTCTTCTTGAGAAAAACGATATGGGTGCCATCGGGGTCATGGCCACAGTCGGCACCTGCGACAGTGGCGTTTATCCGCGTACGATCCAGAGCACCCTTGGCAGGGCCGGTCGCGGCGTGGCGACGATCACCCAGTACGGCAGTGCCGATCTCGCCGCCGTGATCGAAGGAGATCCCTCGCGAAGCGCCACGGTGACGGAGCAGGTTGCGATCGATGTGCGCCGGCTCGTCGAATCCCATCGCGAGTCCCGGACCGCTGCGGAGCCGAAGCCGCTTGCGACGATCATTCTCGGCTGCACGCACTTCCCCCTTGCCGTCGCCGAGATTGACGCGGCGTTCACAAGCTTGCGCGAGGATCCTGCATTTGCGCCCTACATCGCTGCGACACGTCAGTATGTTAACCCTGCAGAGTGGACCGCGCGGCAGCTTTTCCGCGAACTCGCCTCGGCGAAGTTGAGGCATCGCACCGGGGCTCCGTTTGCTACGGGACGCGATCTTTTCTTCCTCTCCATCGTCGATCCATCCCGGTCGAACATACGGCTCAACTCCGAAGGCAGCCTGCACGATCACTACAAGTATGGTCGTGAGACGGGACAGTTCGTCGAGGAGACCGTCGTCGTACCCATGACTCGCAAGATCCTCCCGGGATTGAGTCGCCGTCTCGTCTCGGAGAAGTTGCCTCAAGTCTGGAACCGGATCCCTTAACGGGGCTCAAGCCACCGTTTCAGAAACAAGTACGACTCCTCCCGCTCCCGGGTCGGAAAGTCATGTTCATCATCCGGATAGGCGATTCGCATTTTGTCAGCCGCATCGTTCAATTCATAAATATGTCGTGCTTTCGGAGCGGCTTTTTCGATTCCGCGATAGTCAAAATTACTATCGCGGAGAGGCGAATTGGAAAAGAAAGCAGCGGGGGCGAGAGCGGCCACCAACTCATAGAAGTCAAATGGAACCTTGTCTGGATCGAGCCCGAATTGATCGCGAATCGCAGGAAGGTAGCGATCACTCGTCCAGCCCTTGAGGTCCCCTCCGTAGTAATCGTGAAAGGGGGTCCAGCCGCAACTCGACACGATCACCTTCACCCGCCGGTCAAAGACCCCGAGGAAAATCGCGTTGTGTCCTCCGAGCGAATGGCCGATGGTCCCGATTTTTTCC
>JAGNMT010000258.1 GCA_017991025.1 Verrucomicrobiales bacterium | reverse complement strand
AGATCGCGGCTCCCGGCCTGATTGACGCGACGGCGGTTAAGGATTTGCTCCAACGTTGCGGGGGCGATCCCGGCCGTCTTCGTTCGCTCTACGTCTTCACTCACATGGACCATCATGCCTGGGAATCTCCCGAGGAGAAGCCGACGCTGTTTTTTAACATTCGCGAACTCTATGCGAAAGCCTGTATGCCGGAGGAAAAGCGATTCAACCCGAAGCGGCTCCTTGGCGACGCCGGCCTTCGGGACTCGGAGTCCCAGGATATTCTCATGGACTTCGGCAGAGATTTCTTCGAGGGCATTTATCGTCATTATGCCGTCCGCTTTGGTCCTCATCTCCTGCGCCTTGCGGAATCCGGTCCCGGAGGTAAACCTAAGGCCATGTCAATCACCGCCGGGCCGTCCACGATTCTGGGGGTTGCCGCTCGAGATGACCGGGGGATCGCCGCCTCGATCAGCGGGGCCCTTTGGAAGCTCGGAGTCGGGCTGCGACAGGCGCATCTCTTTTCCGCGACCAACCGGGGACTCGCGCTCGACTTCTTTCATTTGGCTCCTCCGGATCGGGATTGCCGGTCCGAAGCTACCTCGCCTGATATTGACCTGGGAAAACAGGTCGAGACGGCGATCCGGGAGCGCTTGCATCTTTCCGATGCGGATGAGGCGGCCTTGCCCGACGTCGCCCGGCAGGTCACTTTGACCGAGTGGCGTCCGGGACTTTACCGGCTCCGCGCGGAGTCAGAGGGCGAAGTCGGAGCCCTGATTTATCTGCTCTGTTGCAAAGCCTGTCGCCAGCTCCGCGCTGATGTTTACGGCCTCGCCTCCCAGTCGGATCGGAACGGGTCGTGGGCTGTCGTCTACCTGGCGCTTCCGCCAACACTCGCTCTGGAAGATGCCCGTGAGATTGTCGCGAAGTGGGGGTGAGGCAGGCTCACTGCTCACTGGCACGAATCACACTCACCGTCGAGCGAGCAGGTCCCCGGTTGGCGTTCGCCCAACTCCTCGTTGGCAAATTCATCGTCACCTGCAATGACAATGGTGGGGACGATGGGCTCGTCGGAGGTTACTGCGGGGGTAGGGGTGGTGGCGGTGTCGTTCATCTTTCGTATTTTGCACGAAGCGGATGGAGTCGTCAAAGTGATTTGGCTCGCTTGACGTTCTGCTTCAGATCGGTTGCGCCGTTACTCTGGAATGCGGGCGATTTTCGCGACGAGATGGATCGAGTTTCGCGCAAGTCGACTTTTGCCGCTGCTTTGGGCGGGAAACCATGCGGCATCGCAGCATAGGGAAGGATGGTAAGGGCTCCGATATCGAGGGGGCGAATAGAATGTCTGTCCCTTGGAATTTATGCGAACTGTTTCGCCTGCCCTGTTTCAAAACGAAACGGGTTGGGATAGCCCAGCAATGTTCAGAAGGTTCCTCGACTCCTGACTTCACGGGAAAGTTCACTGATCAATAGCACGAAAAGCTTGACCAGCCTCTCTCATTTCGACACGATTCGCGGAAAGGAGCCAGTTTAGCCCCTTCCTCTCCCGAACACCCTCTATCCCCGGCCTTGCAGTGGGGCGGGAGCGGAAGGGCTGAAAACGCAATTTTCTACCAGTTATGCTGATCAATTGAGAGCACCGCTACTCCCTATTCACCCACCAATAACGCCATGAAGACTATATTAATGCTCATTCTCACGGCGACGACTCTTGGCAGCCTCATCCGGGCTGCTGACGCTCCAGTCGCGTTTCAACTTTATTCCGGGAATGAATCCCTTCCTCCGCAATTTCAGCGGATTCAAATCATTCAAGGACGGATCGGACCCAAGAGCATCAAGGTGCACTATAGTTTTCGGGACAAGGACGGATTGACAGAACACGACGTGGAACTCGTTGACGCAAAATTTCGCGAATGCCTTGTTATGATTCAAAAGACAAAACTGATCAAGGCTGAAGCGAAGACCGGTGCCACTTCCTTCGACGTCACCCTGACCGGCGATACTGGCAAAAGCGAAATGGGAGATCCGTCCAACAAAGGAGACTGGGCTGAGTTTGCCGAGCAGATTGCCAGTGCGAAGGCTGCAGCGAAAGTCAAAAAATAGAAGGAGATACGGACGCCGCCATTAGGAGGGACTTCACATTCCCGTCGCGCGTGTCAGACTGCTGCGGCGCATGTCGCAGAGCGAGTTCGCCCGATACCTTGGTGTGCCGGTCCGGACTGTCCAGAGCTGGGAGCATGGGACCACTGTCCCGAGTGGGGCGGCCGCTACCCTGCTGGCTGTTGCGACCTACCGCCCCGAAGCCATCGAGGCTGCGCGGCGGCTCGTCGGCACAGAGGTGTGATCGTCTGTCACCCACGAAGCCCATCCGTTGGTCTCCGCTGAATCGAATCTAAACAGCAAAAAAGCTACCAGCAAAACAGCTTCACAAAAATTGACTGCAGAGTAGGCCCCTACTTCTGTGCCAGCACCCGGACGTGGGCCCTATGATAGAAATGATTGCAGCGGAGCACCTTGCTGAATCCGTTCTTAAGAACAAAGGCGGCAAAAGTCTTCGGCGACAAATACCACAGGTGGCCGGGAGGGCCCAGGTATTTCCAGTTCTCACCCGCCATAAGACTCTTAAAGTGGGTCACACTGGGGCAGACAGCAAAAAGCAAACCTCCGGGGCGGAGAATGCGCGACATTTCGGAGAGGGTCCGGTTCAGATCGTGGACATGCTCGAGGACATGGATTGCGATGACGAGATCAAATGAAGCATCGGGGATGCCGAGGCTTTGAATATCCCCTTTTTGGACATTCAGGCCCTGACTCTTAGCGTAGGCGAGAGGGGCCTCGGCATAATCGATTCCCTGACCTTCGAATCGGGGATTGTTTTTGATCGAATTCAGGAAATCGCCCTGCCCGCAGCCTACTTCCAGTGTCCGGATGGGCTTGTCCTTGGGGAAATAGCCCGAGATCCAACGGGAGAAGACCCGGTATTTTAGTCGTCTCAGGAATCCTCCGGCAGGGATGAAGGTGTCCCCCTCCGGTTGATAGGTGGGCTCGTAGAATTTTCTGAGAAAATCCTCCGAGGGATAGTCTTTCGAGAAAACAAAGGAGCAATCAGCGCAGCGCACCACTTCATAGCCATCTTTGACTCTCCAGGGATCATGCCGGGTGCTGTTGCAAAGGGGGCAGTGCTCAAGTTTTGTGTGATCGGTCAGTTCCATGTGAAATAATCTGGGAAAGGAGTGGCGGGGGCGCCTGGAGGCTGAATTTCGGTAATCAAGCCTACCGCTACCTTAAATTTGGGCCTTCGCTACGGTAAATTTCATAAAGCCGGGAGAAAAAATCCCCGGGGAAGCGCGATTGGGGGGACTCCTCGTCCTTTCCTCCTCCGGACCGCCTCACTTCCCAAACTCCCGTATCGCTCTTAAAAACGGTTCCAGATAACGCTCTGCCTTCACTTTGCCGACGCCATGAATTTTTAAAGCCTGGGTTTCCGAGGCGGGGCGCAGCCGGGTGAAAAACTCGAGCACCTGATTTCCGAAGATCACGTAGGGAGGCACACCGCCGGCCTCTTCGGCGAGCTTTCTGCGGACGTCCTTGAGCCGGTCAAAAAGGGCCTCGTCAAAGTTGAGTTCCTCAAGCCCGTGGTTGTCCTTTGCCGACTTGTCAGGTTTGCTCATCCGGCTGCGGTCCGGCCAGGCCATGCGGAAGTTGTTATCCCCTTTCATGACACCGGCCCCGCGACGGGTCAGGCCCATGAGCGGGTAGGGGGTTTTGCGGATGGAAACGAGCCCGGCTTTTTCCATTTCGGAAATGAGGGCAAAAACATAGGCCGACCCCTGGTCCTTCAGAATGCCGAAGGTACTGAGCTCGTCGAGACGGGAAGCGGAAACCTCCTGCGATTTGCTTCCGGTGAGCATCTGCACGATTTTGCCCTTTCCAAACTTGCCCTCCCAATCGCCGACGGGCGTGCGGGCACAGGTGCGGGCGATCCCGCTGAGCGCCTTTTGCACGATGACAAACTCTTCGCCCGTCGGGAGCCGGTTTTCGCTGTATCTATCCTCGGCGCAGGTGTCGCAAGTGCCGCATGGCGTTGACTGGCTCTCGCCAAAATATTCCAGGATCCACTGCTGGCGGCAGGTGTCGCGATTATAGCAGAACTTGACCATCGCATCGAGCTTGGCCCGGTCACGGCGATCCTTCTCATTGAGCGCGTCCTGATCGATGACGAGGTCGGTGTCCTTGAGCGACGGGTCGCGCAGCCTCGTGCCGCGGGCACGTTCTCCGGGGACGTCGAAACGCTCGATGTAGTGGTTCCTGACCAGGTGCGAAAGGGCACTGCTGACCTGCATGCTGTTTTTCAAATTCAGCATCTCGGTGAGATCCTTGATCGTGATCGTGACCCCCTCGTTCGTGGATCCGCAGAGCCGGCGGAGGACTTTGTAAAGATCGAGGATCACCGTGGCACCGGGATTGTTGCCCTCGATGAAGAACTCCTGGGTCCGCGTGTCGGCGTAGTTGAAGAGCAGGTCACACTCCGCCGGTTCTCCGTCACGACCCGCTCGACCGGCCTCCTGATAATAGGCCTCAATGCTGCCGGGCACATCAAAGTGGGCAACAAAACGGACATCGGACCGGTCTATGCCCATGCCGAAGGCATTGGTCGCGACGACGACATCGTAAGTGCGGTCGAGGAAGACATTCTGCGCCCATTCGCGGTCCTTGTCCTCCATGCCCCCGTGATAGGCGACAAGCTTCACCCCCATGCCCGCGAGTGAGGAGCTGACCTCCTCGACCCGTTTGCGGGTGGAGCAGTAAACAATCCCCGTTCGTTGGGCCTGAATGAGCTCGTGGAGACGATCATATTTTTCCCGATTTCCTTCGCAGTGGCTCACGCGCAGACTGAGATTGGGACGTTCGAATCCGCTGATGGAAATGTAGGGGTCCCTCAGCTTCAGCACCTTCAAAATATCCGCCTGCACCTCCGGCGTCGCGGTGGCGGTGAAGGCCGCCGTCTGGGGGAAATCGAGTTCTTCGAGTGCCTCGGAGAGTCTCAGATAATCGGGCCGGAAATCGTGTCCCCACTGGCTCAGACAGTGCGCTTCGTCGACCGCGACGAGAGCAATAGGGATCTGCTTCAGCGAGCGGATGAACTGGCTGCTGCGAAAGCGCTCCGGGGCGATGTAGACGAGCTTGAACTTGCCCGCCTCGAGGTCGCGGAGGCGATCCGCCTGCTCGGCGGGCGAGAGGGTGCTGTTGATCATCGTCGCGGGCACCCCCTTGCGGATGAGTCCATCGACCTGGTCCTTCATCAGGGCGATGAGCGGGCTGACGACGAGGGTGACACCCTCCATGACCATGGCGGGCAGCTGGTAACAGAGAGACTTGCCTCCGCCCGTGGGCATCACCGCGAGAGTGTCGCGACCTGCAAGGAGAGACGAGACGACAGGCTCCTGACCGGCGAGGAATTCGCGGAAACCGAAGTGATGCTCGAGGGCGGCGAGCGGGTCACGGATCAGGTTTTTGTCGGCGGCAAGATCAAGCATGGGTGCTGTTATTATGAACATTTTAAGCCGATTTGCATCTCAAATTCTCCAATAAAATGACTTTCTTCCCCCTCCGCCTGAGGCTATTCCGTGAGGCATGAAAGAGCTTCGTATCGCCATCGTCGGTCATCGCTTCATGGGCCGGGCCCATTCGAACGCATGGAACCAGGTGTCCCGTTTTTTTGATCCGGCCCTCAAGCCGGTGATGCAGGTCGCCTGCGGTCGTGATGAGAAAGACCTCCGGGC
>JAGNMT010000257.1 GCA_017991025.1 Verrucomicrobiales bacterium | reverse complement strand
GAGGGAACCAAGGGCGAAGAAGGCTGGTTTTACCTCGAACTGCGGCGCATCGCGGACATTGGCCTGGTCGGTTTCCCGAATGCGGGAAAATCCACGCTGCTCGGAGCCATTTCGAACGCCTCGCCGAAAGTTGCCTCCTATCCCTTCACGACCCTGACTCCGATGGTCGGCGTCGTTGAGTTTCCCGGCTTCATCCGCACGACCGTGGCAGATATCCCCGGTCTTATCGAAGGCGCGCACGCAAACATCGGCCTCGGCCACGACTTTCTCCGTCATATCAGCCGCTGCTCCTATTTGCTCTTTGTCGTCGATACCGCCGGGGTCGACCAGCGTGACCCGATCTCCGATCTCCAGATTCTTCGCAAGGAAATCAAACTCTATGACGAGGAACTGAGCGAGCGGCCCTGGATGATCGTGGCTAACAAAATCGACCTTCCGGAATCGGCGGCAAATCTGGAGGCGCTCAAACTACGCTTTCCAAAACAGGAGATCTTCCCCATCTCCGCCAACACCGGTGAAGGCATCGACGCCTTGAAAAGGCACCTCTGTGAACTCTCCGGGCAACGTCCTGCCTAGGGTTAAAACTTCGACGAAACAAAGGCCATTACCGCCTTCCGTTGAGCCGCGGTAAGATTTGCCTCGTCACCCATTTCCGCAATGATGCCGGGCCACTCACTGAGAGAAAAATCGGTGACCGGTTCTGGCGCATGACAGGCGGTGCACCGCCCATAATAAAGGCGCCGACCTTCACTGATGGGATCAGCGGGAGGATGAGCAGCCGATACCGAGGTACCGGTAGAGCCTCCATCCGGCGTCGTCTCGCAGCCCGTGAGGAATATAGCTCCCGCCATCGCTGCCACCAGGCAAGCACGCCATGGAAAATCATCAGATCTCATTTCAAGAAGTCTTTAAGCGCTTAGAAATGCCAACCGGTGATCATGCGGAGCTGAAACTCCGGCTCGTCTGTGTTCGACACCTCCCAGAGACCGGCAGTGGTGACCCACAGTGGACCGGATCGGAAGGTCGCGTTCGGCCCGAGGTAGACGACCGATTTCCCGGCATCATTCCAGTCGGCGATCTCGACTTCATGCAACAACTCAGCGCCGACACCCCATTTCGGATTGACCAGATAGCTGACCCCGAGGGAGTTCCCGATCTCGCCTTTCACCTCCGTGAGACCGTTCTCCTCCCACTCGGACTCGACCGTCAGGTTATAGATGAAGGCCAGCGACCCGATGTTTTTCTGAAGGAGAATCTTGGACTCGAGCTCCAGAAATTCTTCTGCAAACTTCACCTCCCCGTAAATCGAAAAACCGAACGGATCCTCATAGGGATTCATGAGATTGTAAATCACTTCGACTGCAGCGTCGTGGAAAGCGGCTTTATCCCCGTCTTGATAACGCCAGTCGGCCATGTAGATCCCCAACTGCAGCTTCTCGGTGATCCCTAACTCAAGCTCGTGCCGGAAATCGAATCGATTAAAATCATCATCAGTCTTCCAGGTGATCCAGTTTTCCAATTCAACAGAACCAGGCACGTAGCTTTGGGCCTCATAACTGTATACAAAACGGCGCTCTCCCGCCTCGACAGAAGAAGTTAATAGAATGCCGACTACCGCACCGGCAGAGAGGTTAGAGAGTATTTTTAAGAGAATGTGTTTCATAAAATAGGGGTCATCTCAAATGGGACGAGATCTCATTAAGGTGATTTCTACGCCCCGTCAACTGAAATTGAGAACCAATCTCAAATAAGGCCAGTAAGAAGATGAGCGCTATCGATTCGGTAGCCCCAGCGCAGGAATCCAGTGGTTAATGGCTAAAAACCTACCAACGAGAGAGGCAATATGCGATTGCACATGACTCATCCTGAGTTATTCTCCTTTCGCATGGCTATGGAACGCACCATTTCCCGCTCCATTATTATCAACGCAATGATTATCGGCTAGATCAGCCAGGTGATTGCGAATCGGTCTTTTTTCCTCCATGCCAGAGCAAGCCGAGTCGGGATCGCCCCTCCCCGCCTGAACTTTTGTGTCCCTCTCTCGCTCCGACTCCCGATCTGCCCCTCTTGTGTCACCGACCCAACCCTCTTGACTTTCCCCATGACCAAACACCCCGATATCAAACTCTACGACACAACTCTGCGCGACGGCACCCAGGGAGAAGGCGTGAACTTCAGTTCGCTCGATAAAATCCGTATCGCTCAGCAGTTGGACAGTTTCGGCATGCATTACATTGAGGGCGGCTGGCCGGGGTCCAACCCGAAGGATGTTTCCTTCTTCGAACGCGCCGCTGATCTGGAGTGGAAAAACGCAAGAATCGCGGCCTTCGGGAGCACACGTCGCAAAGACATCGCGGTCGAAGATGATGGACAGGTCCGCACACTCATTGAGGCGAAGACACCGGTCATTACGTTTTTCGGAAAGAGCTGGCGCCTGCACGTCACCGAGATCCTCGGTACAACTGAAAAGGAGAATCAAGCCATGATTCGGGACACGACCCGCTATCTAAAAGAGCACGGCCGGGAGGTAGTCTACGATGCCGAGCACTTTTTCGATGGCTACAAGGACGCCCCCGAGCACGCCCTCGCCACTCTCGCTGCCGCCAGGGAAGGCGGGGCCGACTGGCTCGTGCTCTGTGACACGAACGGCGGGACGATGCCGCACGAAGTTGCCGCTATCACGGAGGTCGTCATGAAGACATTCGGTATCCCCGTCGGCATCCACACGCACGATGACACCGGTGTGGCGGTCGCGAATGCCCTCGCCTCCATTCTCGCCGGCGCGACCCAGATACAGGGGACGGTAAACGGCTATGGTGAACGCATCGGCAACTGCAACCTCACCACCGTCATCCCGAACCTCCAGTTGAAGATGGATCGCCACGTTGTGGAGGACATTTCCCAGCTCACCCACCTCGCCCACTTCGTCGACGATCTCGCAAACTGCGCCCACAATATCCGTGCTCCCTACGTCGGCTCAACCGCCTTTGCCCACAAGGGCGGCATGCACGTCAATGCCGTTCAGAAGGTGGCACACAGTTTCGAACACATCACCCCCGCGGCGGTGGGTAACCGGCAGCGTATCCTCGTCTCCGAGCTCTCCGGTCAGTCAAATGTGCTTATG
The DNA here is from genome assembly GCA_017991025.1 of Verrucomicrobiales bacterium. Lineage (GTDB taxonomy): Bacteria > Verrucomicrobiota > Verrucomicrobiia > Verrucomicrobiales > DEV007 > Arctic95D-9. Next base: position 2,648 of record JAGNMT010000257.1, on the reverse strand, counting down.
AAGGCGGCCGAGCTGGGACTCCCCGTTGAAAAAGGGAGCCCGGAAGCCCTTTCCATCCTTCAGAATCTCAAAGAACTCGAAGAGCAAGGCTACGAGTTCGAGGCGGCAGAGGCGAGCTTCGAGCTGCTCATCCGGAAACATATCAAAACCTACACTCCCCTTTTCGAGCTCAAGGAGTACGATTGCACCTTCCGCCGCGACGGCGAACGGGATTACCAGGCATGCTCGGCTACCGTGAAACTGATCGTCAACGGTGTCGAAGAGTATCGCGTTGCCGAAGGCGACGGTCCTATCAATGCACTTGACGCAGCCCTCCGCAAAGCGCTCCGTCCGGCCTATCCTTACATCGACGAGATGGAACTGGAGGACTACAAAGTGCGCATCGTGGATAGTCACATGGGCACCGCCGCCAAAACGCGGGTGCTCATCCTGAGTTCCGATCACCATTCCAGCTGGGGAACCGTAGGGGTCAGTTACAACATCATCGAAGCGAGTTGGCGGGCGCTTGTCGACTCGGTGGAATACTTTCTCGCCAAAAAACGCGCGTAGCTCAACCGCTAAGGCGGGCGCTTGACAGAGCGGGGAAATCCCGGCGCCAGTCAAGCAGTGATGCGCGATCCAGTTCGGCTCTGACCAGGACCGGTTCGGCACCGGCGTGAGCGAGCGTCTCTCCTTTCGGCCCGACGATTAGGCTGGAGCCCGGATAGTTAAGCGACGGGTCGCTGCCGCAGCGGTTCACCCCGACGACATAGGCCTGATTCTCAATGGCACGGGCGCGAAGGAGGGTGAGCCAGTGATCTTCACGAACCACCGGCCAGTTCGCGATGACCACGAACAACTCCGCGCCCATCGCCGCCGCCTTTCGAAAAGGTTCGGGAAAGCGAAGATCAAAACAAATCAGCGGAGCGACAGCCCAATCGCCAATCTGAAAAACCACCGGCGCCCTGCCTGCGGGGTAATGCTTTTCCTCACCGGCGAGGGGAAAAGGATTCATTTTCCGATAGCGCCCGATTTCGGATCCATCGGGGAAAAAGCACACGGACTCATTCGCCCCGGAACCGGGCTCATCTCCCCGTCCGGCAATACCCGCAATGACATGGCAGCCCTGCTGTTTGGCGAGATTCGAGAAAAACCGGAATGACTCGCCATTCTCCGGCTCGGCAACGGCGTCGACGTTCATCGTGAACCCGGAAGTCGAGAGTTCCGGAAAAACCAATAACGACCCCGGAGCAATCGGTCCGGCCTCGCCGACCATCACCTCGATCCGCGCAAAGTTCGCCGAACGATCCTCCCAGACAATGTCAGTCTGAAATCCAATAATTTTCATGCAGGCAATTAGCCTCAACCACGCTTCAAATACGATGATTATTTTCTCCAGCCTCGATCTCAGCGATCAGATCCCGCTCCGCCAGTCCTCCGAGGAATCGCAATTCGTCGGAGAGGACGCGGTAGCCCGGTTCCCCGCCCTCACAGGTCCGTCCGCAGTGGGTGCGGCTCACAAATCCATCGTATCCCTCGAATCGTTGAGGATCGTCAGCCTCACTGTGAAGCGTCAGGACAGGGCGGTCTTCATCGATTCCCTCGATCGTGAGCGGATGCAGCCAGCAGGTCACCGGTTTGTAAAACCAGGGCGGCAGGGACCGTTCCAGAGCGAGAGCCTGGAGGGCGCATCGCGCATCGTTGAGGAGAAAGACACAGGCGGTGTCGGGAAAATGGGGCGGATACTCCCCGATCCGATCCTTCATCGGCGAAGGCCGCGTCGCCGTTTTAGGACCGGAGAGTGATCCCTGCCAGGATCCGAAGACCACGGTTTGTTCCGGCAGGTCGAGTCCGAGACGCTCGAAGTCGGAGCGCGAAGTAGTCACGACCCCGCGAATCACGTTCGCTTCCTCTTCCCCGAGGTAAGCACCGTCATGACAGCAGTTGCCGCCACAATCACTCAGCCGGCAGCGCTGCAGAGGCCGCTGCAACGCCTCGATGTCCAGCACCATCCCGGAAACCACCTCTCCGAGCCAGTCCAGTGTCTTTTGATAAGCCGCGATTGCGCAATGCATGAAGAGGCAAACTTGCGTGAGATCGTGCACACTGTCGACGTTTATTGGAAAGCAAGTCTCCGAATTTCACGTTTCTGGAATGAAGTCCGCTCTCCTCATCGCCCTGATCCTGCCCCTCGCCACTGCTTACGCCGAAAAGCTGCAGTTCAATCGCGATGTAAGGCCTATCCTTTCGGACAAATGCTTCAAGTGTCACGGCCCGGATGCGAAAAATCAGAAGTCCAAATTCCGCATCGAAACCCGGGCGCACGCCACCGCTGATCTTGACGGCACCTTCGGGATCGTGCCCGGGAAGTTGAAAGAGAGCGAGGTCCACTGGCGCATCCACTCGGAAGATCCCGATGAGATCATGCCCCCTCCGGAGAAAAAAACAAAACTTACTCCCGCAGAAGTCGCGATTCTGGATCGGTGGATCGAGGAAGGTGCCGAGTACCAGGACCACTGGTCTTTTGTCCCTATCCCGGAAACCGTAACGGTCCCGGACGTGAAATCGGAATGGATCAAAAACGATATTGATGCCTTTATCTACGCCCGGCTCGAGAAAGAAGGGGTGGCTCCATCCCCCGAGACGAGCCGGGAAAAGTGGCTGCGGCG
>JAGNMT010000256.1 GCA_017991025.1 Verrucomicrobiales bacterium | reverse complement strand
GGAGAAAGGCACCCCGCCGATGATGGGATTCGGCCCGCTCCTCAAGGATGAAGAAATCGCTGGCGTGATCTCCTACGTGCATCAGTCCTTCGGCAATGACCTGCCTATGGTCAAAGTCGAGGATGTGAAACGTGTCCGCGAAGCCACGAAAGATCGTGCAATTTTTTACATGGTAGACGAGATCCTGAAAGAGCATCCGCTCGGGAAGAAATAGCGTTTTTGGGCGAAGGAATCGGGAATTCAGGCTCCCGGCAGCCGGAAAGGGTTCCTTTTCCTGCTGCTTTTCACTCTTCTACTCTGAAGTCAGGTGAATTTTCTTGTGAAATCGCCCTTTCCTCTTAAAGTTGCGACCCCCCGACCGCTGCAGGTGCTCCATAGGCGAACGGGTCAAAAAAACGGAGCGATATCGGAAGGCTTACCAACCAGTAACTAACCCCAACCCTAAAAACATGGCAGCTACATTAACCGCAACCGGACAGGCCCTCATGGACCTGATCGATCAAAAATTCCACACCCACCGCGAGAATTCCATCGTGCGTGGCACCATCATTGAAGTCCGCACGCAGGTCGTGGTGGTCGATGTGGGTGCAAAATCCGAGGGCATCATCCCGATTTCCGAGTTCGAAGACGAAGAATTTGCCGTCGGCGATGAAATTGAAGTTCTCCTCGAGAAGCTCGAGAACGAAGAGGGCATGGTCGTCCTTTCGAAGGAAAAAGCCGCGCACAAGCAGAACTGGGACAAAATCGTCAAAGTGTTCGAAGATGGCGGACTCGTCAAAGGCAAGGTCAAGTCCGTCGTCAAAGGCGGCCTTATGGTCAACGTCGGTGTCGAGGCGTTCCTCCCCGGTTCACAGATCGACATCATCCCGCCGAAAGATCTCAACGAATACGTCGGCAACGTCTACGAATTTAAGATCGTCAAGGTCAACGACATCCGTAAAAACATCGTTCTCAGCCGCCGCGAGGTCATTGAGGCCGAGCGTGCCGAGCAGCGTGCCGAGTTCCTTGACTCCGTCAAGATCGGCGACCGCGTCGAGGGTATCGTCAAGAACATCACCGATTTCGGTGCTTTCATCGATCTTCAGGGCATGGACGGACTGCTCCACATCACCGACATGAGCTGGGGCCGTATCAATCACCCCAGCGAGATGCTCTCGATCGGCCAGAAGGTCGATGTCGTCATCCTCGATGTCGACAAGGACAAAGAGCGCGTCTCTCTCGGATCCAAGCAGCTCCAGGACAACCCCTGGGAAGCGATCGAAGCGAAATTCCCCATCGGCCTCGAGGTCAGCGGAAAAGTCACGAAGCTGGTCCCTTACGGCGCTTTTGTGGAACTCGAGAAAGGGGTCGAAGGCCTCATCCACGTTTCCGAACTCTCCTGGACCAAGCGCATCACCCGCCCGAGCGACGTGCTCTCCATCGATCAGGAAGTCAAAGCCGTCGTTCTTGCGATCAGCAAGGAAGAGCAGAAGATCTCCCTCGGGGTTCGCCAGCTCGACGTCAATCCCTGGGACGAAGTCGAAGCACGCTACCCGATCGGAACGACGATCAAAGGCGAGATCCGCAACCTCACCCCTTACGGTGCCTTTGTGGAGCTGGAAGACGGTATTGACGGCATGATCCACGTGTCCGACCTCAGTTGGACCCGCAAGATCAACCACCCGAGCGAAGTCGTGAAAAAGGGTGAAGTGGTCGAAGCCACCGTCCTTGAGATCGACAAGACCAACCAGCGCATCAGCCTGGGTGTCAAGCAACTCGAGAACGATCCCTGGAGCGAGATCGACAGCCGCTTCAAGGTGGGCGACCTCCTCAAAGGAACTGTCGCGAAGATCGCCAGCTTTGGTGCCTTCATCCAGCTCGAAGACGACATCGACGGCCTTGTCCACATCTCGCAGCTTAGCGAAGATCATGTCGCCAAGGTTAAAGATGTTATCAAAGTCGGTGACGAAGTCGAGGCCCGGGTTATCAAAGTCGATAAAATCGAGCGCCGTATCGGTCTCTCGATCAAGGCGGCTGAATACTCCGAAGAGCAGCTCAAGAAAGAGACTGCCGCTTTCGATGCGCTTCGCCCCAGCTCCGACCTTGTCGGGCTCGAGCAGGCCTTCAACCTCGCCACCGAGGAGTGGCGTCCGAGCGACAACTCACAGGATTGAGATCCTGGCAACCGATCTCCGGGACATACAGTTCCGGATGATTCTTTCAAAAAGAGGAGCAGGGATACGTCCCTGCTCCTTTTTTTATGGAAAAATGGGGGAATCCAGTCACAAAAGGCGCTCCGGCGAAAAAAGAATAGGGCGGGAATGACTTCGCTCTGTTAAAATTACCACATCATTCGGTTCTGAACGGGAACCGGCGTCCTGCCCTCGTAGCTTCTCGATCTGACTCATTAATGAACCCGGAAACCACCAGAATCACGCTGCCTTCGCCGCAGATGATTCGGTCGCATCGACCGAAGGTGCCGCGATGGGTATGGGTCGCGCTGGTATTGTTTTCACTCATGCTTGGTGCCGGAGGCGGATGGTATATGGGGGCGCGCCAGCCAGGCGATTCGTCCGGGCTGAAGAGAAACAGCGGCGGATCGCAGGATCAGCTGGTCGCGGTCAAGGTGGCCGAAGCGCGCACCGCCGTTGCATCGGGAGACTGGCTCGCGGCACGCCGTATTTTTGGAGAGGTGCGGGACATTGATCCGACAAATCCTGATGCGCTTGCCTCACTCCCTCTCATTGACCGTCGTCTTGACGAAGCGAGGGGAACAATCACTGTTTCGACCACCCCTGAGGGGGCGACGGTCAAACTGGGCTCAATGAAGGAGCAGCGGAGTCCGGCGACTTTTACCGGGGTGCCTTTCGGTGAACACGAGGTTGCCGTCACGATGGAGGGTTATGACCCGGTGGTCCGCCAGATCGTAGTCGACAGTGAGGAGACGCAGAGCCTGTCGGGGATCGCACTGGCGAAGAGCTCCGGTCAGATCGAAGTCGTCAGTGAGCCGCAGGGTGCTGAATTCAAACTGATCCGGACAAAGGAGAAAAAGGCGGAGACATTGGTCCAGATTGGGACGACTCCCGCGCGTATCGAGCGACTCGATCCGGGAGAGTATCAGGTTCTCATGGCCGTGAAGGGGTGGCCGGAAAACTCCCAGTTCGTGCAGGTGGAGAATAATCGGAACACCTCGGTTTCGGCGGTTTTTGCCAAAGGGGGGCTTAACATCACGAGCGATCCGACGGGTGCCGAGGTATGGATTCGCGCCGGGGATACCCCTTTCCGGAAGGCTGGAGTGACACCTGTGAGTCTTTCTGATCTTCCTGCCGGTAAGCACAGCGTGGAGTTGCGTTATGCCGACTGGGAACCGATCCGCCGTTCCGTCGATGTCAGCGGTGGTTCGACTCAGGATCTCGAATTCTCCTGGGAGCGGGCTCTCGTTGCTTTTACGAGTGATCCCCCGGGAGCTGAGATTTACCTCGGTGATAAGAAGCTCGGGCGAGGGCAGCAAAAGACCCCTTTTCAAGTGGAACTGCCGGAGGGCGACTATCTCTTTACAGCGAGACATTCAAAGCTCGACCCGGTGGCTGAGTCATTCTATGTCGATCCGGATACCGGTTCCAACGGGGTTGATTTCCATTTTGATTATGGTTCGGTCACTCTCGTGAGCGAGCCCGCCGGAGCGGCCGTGGTTTCTGGCGGCATGCCGGTGGGTAGAACCCCGCTTACCCTCGCGGTGGTTCGCCCGGGGACCTACACATTTGAGCTGAGCAAGGAGCAGCATCGCGCTACTTCGGTTTCGGGCTCGGTCGCATCGGGAGGATCACTCAATTTCACTGCCACTCTTACTTACGACTCGGCACCCGTGGCAAGCAGGGACTTCAAGAATAGTCTCGGCCAGCAGTTGGTGTGGATCGCTCCTCTGAAGGGTTGGGCCGGTGCTTATGAAGTGACGCAGGAGGAGTACGAGCGTTTCTCCGGGGCAAACCCGAGCTATTTTAAAGCGCCGAAACATCCCGTCGACAGTGTCACCTGGTACGAGGCAGTTAAATTCTGTGACGCTCTCACCTCACAGGAAAAGGCGCTGGGTACTCTACCGGAGGGGTATAGATATCGGCTTCCTACCGATGTGGAGTGGGGAGAACTCGTCGGTGAGCAGAAGCTTGATGGTGCCATCTCGAGCCTTTTTGAAAGGCAGAAATCGACAGCACCGGTGGGTTCGCTCGCGGCTAATGAGTATGGCCTCTACGATGTGCGGGGCAATGTCTGGGAGTGGGTCAGTGATTGGTACTCACAGACGATCATGAACCGTATCCAGAAAGAGGGCGCGACAGCGACCCCGGAGTGGGTCGGGACGGATCGCAAGGTATTGCGGGGCGGGGCCTGGAACCGCTCGTCCCAATTCGACCTCGCGATCGGGAATCGCATGGCGGCCCGCCCGTCGGCGGAAGATCGTTACGATGTCGGCTTCCGCGTTGTTCTGATGCGGGATTGATATCGCAGGGTCACTCGACGTTGAAGTTCTCGCTCACCAGCGGGACGACCGAGGCTCCCGGCCGGTAGTGGTAAACGCGCTGAGCCTGACCGGCGGGATCCTTTGCCGCATAAATTGCCACCTCGATGCTCGGAGAGGTGCCGGTCGTCTTTTCAAGGAGGCGGGTCTCGATTTTGATGGAATTCTGTCCGCGATGCACGCCGCCCATGACCAGATCCGGGGCTTTGATATTGCTGAACGTGCCGGAGGGATGACCGTTCACCGTCACTTTGACTTCATAGCCGGTGGCGTCGATCCAGACTTCGGCTATCATCTCGGGCATCTCGACCGGCTGGGGAACAGGAGGGAGTTGAGCTGCCGGTTGGAACTCCTGACCCTGAAGGAAGGAGAAATCGCGGTTCCGGATCTGGAGGAGAAGTTCCCCGTCGTTGCCGATTTTGACCACCCGGAGGCTGTCGAACTTCCATCGCCCCTCTTCCTTCAGGAAATGGAGAACGAGCAGGTTGTCGGTAATCGCCACACCCGGTTCCGAACCAAAATTGGCCTTACCGAAATAGGTCGAGGTGGCCGTTTCTCCAGTCGAAAGAACGCCCAGGGAAATGAGTCCTCCCAGCGAAGGGGCTTCGACCGGATCGTCGAAGAGCGCCTGCGGGAAAGGGAGTTTTTGTGACAGGATGCGGTTTCGTGTTTCGATCTGGCGGCTGAAGGCGGTGGCTTCCTCCCACTTGCCGAGATCGGCAGCCATTATGGATTCGCCCCAGGCGGCATAGGTTGATTCGAGGGATACCCGGATCGAGTTGTCGGGTTGAGCTGTTTGCGCGGGGCTGAATACAGGCATCAGGATGGCGCAGGCGAGGAGGGCCCTTATGGGACTGAAGAAAATCATCTTTGAATGTATCATGACCGCTGGGGATTGCACTTCATGAGTTGCGGCTTGGAATTCAGGCTTGAATTACCCGCCGCAAGTCATAGTCTCGCCTGAGAAAATGGCTTTGGAAATATGAGTAAGGGTTTCAAATGGATGAGTGATCGGGAACAATTGCTTATTAAGAGCGCCCGGAAACTTGTCTACAAAACTCCCGAAGAGGGAGCCGAACTCTCGATTTATCTTTTTTTCCCCAAGGATGTGAAAGAGGGACCGGGGCGCCCTGTTCTCCTTTTCTTCAACAGTGGAGCTTGGGACAGGGGAAACATTACGCAATTTGCACCACACGCACTGTATTATGTCGAGCGGGGTGCTGTCTGCGGTCTTGTTGAATACCGTAACAGCAGTTCCCACCCCGGTTCGTGTCCCACCCAGTCC
>JAGNMT010000255.1 GCA_017991025.1 Verrucomicrobiales bacterium | reverse complement strand
CCTATGCACCTCCTCCCAGGTCACCCCTTCATCCGCACTACGCATGACAATGGTCGAGGCAGTGGGATGAACCATGTGGCCATCCGGACAACTCCGGAAGGTCAAGTAAAGCTGGTCCCGAAACCGGCACAGATCGGTGAAAGCATTGTGCTCACCGTTATGAAAGACCCGACGAATCTTGCCAACGGTGACCTGAGGAGGTGAGTCCGTTGACTGAGCCCGTACCGAAGCAACGATCAGCAAGGCAGGGAAAAGGAAAAGGAAGGGGCGCATGAAATCCAGATCGGGTGAGCTGTTTTATTATTGAACCAGCTTAGCCGCCTCTGCTTTCGCTTTCTCAAGCACTTCTGCCAACGCCACCGCCTTGCCACCCTGACGGATACTCTCGTCGGCGGCTTCCATGAAAGTGAAGAGTTCGATCGTTTCCTCCTCGCTCACCGGCGCAATACCAGTGCGGAAAAATTTGGCGATCTGCAGGCAGAGCAATTTGTAATTGGGTGACTCCGCGACCTGAACGATGCTCTTGCTGCCATAGATCGTAGCCCCGAAGTCGGCCTTGCCTTTGACAATACCCCGGTAGACACCAAAACGCCCGTCCTTCCAGGTGCCGGAGACCTGATCATGCACCGGGCCTTTCACCCGCGAAACGGTTTCGCACCCCTGGCCCATGATGGTGTAGAGCGCCTCGATCCCGTGGATCGCGTAAAAAAAGAGATCCGGTGTGCCGCTTTGATAGGAACATGGCCCCCAGGTCGTAGCGCCGAGAATATCGCCGAGCTCCGCATTTCCCTCCAGCGCCACGAGTCCCTCCCCGAAACGGGTCGAGGAACTGGAAAAGAACGCGACCTGATGTTTCCTCGCGAGTCCGAAAATCGCAAGTGTCTCCGGAAGATTCCCGCCGACCGGTTTGTCAATAAAGACAGGCTTGCCCGATTTGAAAATTTCCCTCGCTTCCTGCAAGTGAATACGACCATCGACACTCTCAAGGAGTACGACGTCGACCTTCTCGAGCAGTTGCGGAATCGTGTCCACGATCTCGACACCCATGCCTTTCACCTGCTCCGTGAATTTTGCGACCCGATCTTTGCTCGCCGGCATGTCCGTGCCGCCGGGATATCCGGCGACGATCGTGATCCCGGCGAGGTCACCCTCTGCTTTCGAATCATTAAACAGCTTGGTGAAGGCCGGCACGTGCGACGTGTCGAGCCCGATGATCCCCGCACGGAGAGGTTTAGGTTGCGGCTGGTCCTGGGAAAAAACAGCAGTGGCAGTCGTGGTGAACAAAAATAGATAGCAGCAGAGAGTTTTCATAGGGGATACCCGCAACATAGCGTCATGGGCCGGGAAAAGGCGATCCCGCGATAGCGCGATAGCGCGATAGCGCGGGTCTGCTCAAATCCGCCTCCTCACCTTCCCGGCGTATGCTTCAAATTAGCGAGCAGTTGCCTCAGCGTATGCTTGTCCAGACGGCAACGGAGGCCCCGCATTCAATGCAGGACGCGGTCTCAAAGGACTCGTTGGGACCTCCTTGCCGATGATGGGCACGCTTGATCCGGCATCAATCTGCAACCGCCTCGCGCACCGCTGCGGCGGCATAGTCGCGATTGAGCTTCGAGATGACGGCGACGCTGATCTCTTTCGGACAAACGGCCTCACACTCGTACTGGTTTGTACAATTGCCAAATCCCTCGGCGTCCATCTGCCGGACCATGGCGAGGACGCGATGGTCTTTCTCCGTGTGACCTTGAGGAAGGATATTGAGGTGGGCGGCCTTGGCTCCGACAAAGAGCATGGCGCTGGCGTTCTTGCAGGCGGCAACACAGGCACCACAACCGATGCAGGTGGCCGCGTCGAACGCGGCATCGGCGTCTTCCTTGCCGATGGGGATGGAGTTGGCCTCAGGGGCCGAGCCGGTGCGCACATCGATAAAACCTCCCGCAGCGATGATGCGATCGAAGGCGGAGCGATCGACCATGAGATCTTTAATCACGGGAAAGGCGCGGGCCCGGAACGGCTCGATCCAAATGGTGTCACCCTCGCGGAACTTGCGCATGTGAACCTGACAGGTCGTGATGCCGCTCTCCTTGCTGTGGGGAACGCCGTTGATCGCAAGCGAGCAAGCACCGCAGATGCCTTCACGGCAGTCGTGGTCGAAATGGATAGGATCACCTCCCGACTCGATGATGCCGGTGTTGACGATGTCGAGCATCTCAAGGAAGGAGGCCTCGGAAGGAATGTCCTTCGCCTCGTAGGTCTCGATGCGTCCGGTGGCATTCGGACTGCTCTGGCGCCACACTTTGAGAGTCAGGTTCATGACAGGTCGGGGAAAATTCGGTTTCGGATAGAGTTAGGAACGGGGCTCACTTGTAACTGCGGACGCTGAGTTCGACCGCCTCGTATTCGAGAGCTTCTTTGTGGAGGACAGGAGGAACGCCGGGTCCCTTGAATTCCCAGGCGGAGACGTGGGCAAACTTCTCGTCGCGACGTTTTGCCTCGCCCGGATTTGTGTAGCCGTTCTTCACATCTTCGTCGTCGTTGGTGAACTGGTATTCCTCACGGAAATGGCCCCCGCAACTCTCTTCACGAGCGAGGGCGTCGTGGCACATGATCTCGGCGAAATCGATGAAATCGGCGACACGCCAGGCCTTCTCAAGCTCCATGTTCGTACTCCCGGCACTGCCGGGAACCATGACATTCTTCCAGAAATCCTCCCGGATTTTCGGGATCTTTGCGAGAGCCTCTTTCAGTCCTTCGTCCGTCCGGGCCATGCCGCACTTGTCCCAAACCAGCATGCCGAGCTCGCGGTGAAAACTGTCTACGGACTTAGTGCCCTTCACTGACATGAGTTGATTGATGCGCTCCTTCACCTCGGCCTCGACCTGTTTGAACTCGGGTGCGTCGGTCTTGACTGATCCGGCTTTCTGACCGGCGAGGTAATTCGGAAGAGTCGCGGGAATGACGAAATACCCGTCGGCGAGGCCCTGCATGAGGGCGCTCGCTCCGAGGCGGTTGGCCCCGTGGTCGGAGAAATTCGCCTCGCCGAGGACGTGCAGTCCGGGCACGTTCGACATCAGATTGTAGTCAACCCAGAGTCCGCCCATGGTGTAGTGAACGGCCGGGTAGATCTTCATCGGCAGCTCGTAGGGATCCTCGCCGGAGATCTTTTCATACATCTGGAAGAGATTCCCGTAACGGGCCTTGATTGTTTCCTTGCCGAGGCGCTTGATCGCGTCGCTGAAATCGAGGTAAACCCCGAGCCCGGTTTTGGCGACTCCGCGGCCCTCGTCACAGGCCTCCTTGGCGGAACGCGAGGAAATGTCGCGCGGGGCAAGGTTACCGAAAGAAGGATACTTTCGCTCGAGGTAGTAGTCGCGCGCCTCCTCGGGAATATCGGTCGCCTTGAGCTGCCCGTTGCGGATCTTCGCCGCGTCCTCCTTCGACTTCGGCACCCAGATACGTCCGTCGTTGCGGAGTGACTCGGACATGAGGGTGAGCTTGCTCTGGTAGTCGCCACTCACCGGAATACAGGTCGGGTGGATCTGTGTGAAGCAGGGATTCGCCATGTAGGCACCGCGCTTGTTCGCCCGCAGGGCTGCGGTGACGTTGCAGCCCATCGCGTTCGTCGAAAGGAAAAAGACATTGCCATAGCCGCCCGTCGCGAGAATCACGGCATCGGCGGCATGGCTCGTGAGTTCACCGGTGACGAGGTCGCGCACCACAATGCCCTTGGCATGACCGTCAACGACCACGAGGTCGAGCATCTCGGTCCGTGTGTACATCTTCACCCCACCCTTCGAGATCTCCTTTTCGAGCGCCTGGTAACAACCGAGGAGCAACTGCTGACCGGTTTGGCCACGAGCATAGAACGTCCGGCTGACCTGCGCGCCTCCAAAAGAACGGTTGGCAAGAGCACCACCGTATTCCCGGGCGAAAGGCACCCCCTGGGCGACACACTGATCTATGATCTGAAGACTGATCTCAGCAAGACGGTGCACGTTGGCCTCACGCGAACGGAAGTCTCCGCCCTTGATCGTGTCGTAAAAAAGGCGCCAGACCGAGTCGCCGTCGTTCTGGTAGTTCTTCGCCCCGTTGATCCCGCCCTGGGCAGCGATGGAGTGGGCCCGGCGCGGACTGTCGAGATGACAAAAACATTTCACCTGATAACCGAGCTCCGATAGCGTTGCGGCGGCGGCTCCTCCGGCAAGCCCCGAACCGACAACGATCACGGAATACTTCCGCTTGTTCGCCGGGTTGATCAGCTTGGCCTTGGCCTTGTATTTCGTCCACTTCTCGGGGAGAGGCCCTTCCGGGACAGCGGAGTTCAGGGTGCTGTTGGAAGCTACGTTAGGGGAATCTTTGGATGCCATGATCAGATTCAGTGGGAGTTCAAAATAGGAGGAGGGATCAGGACTTGGCGGGCTCGCTGGTTATCTGAGAATGAGCGGCGGCGGGCGCGGCCCCATCGTCCTCAAGAACACCCGTCACGACGAGAAAGGGAATCGAAAGAAATCCGAGCCAGAGGATGACGGAGACCGCAAGCCCTAACACTTTTACCGGAACCCGGGTCTTCTCGCTTCGAAGCCCCAGCGTCTGAAAGATCGAGGCGATGCCGTGGCTGAGGTGAGAGCACAAAAGAGAAATGGAGACGATGTAAAAAAGCACAATGAGCGGATTCTTAAATCCGGCAATCACCATGCCGTAGACATCGTGCTGCTCCGGATGTCCGGGGACCTTCATCGCCGCGAGGGCCGGATCGAGACGCACGGTAAAATGAAAGATGTGAAAGATGACAAAGGCGATCACGGTGAGACCGCTCCAGATCATGATGCGTGAACTCCTCGATGCCTGCACCGTGGTGTCACAGGCATACTGCGAGGAACGGGCGGCACGGTTCTGTGCGGTCAGGGAAATGGTGGCCGCGATGTGCAGAACGAAGGCCCCGAGGATCCCGAGTCTCGCCAGCCAGATGCCCCAACCGTGAATGAAACTGTGAAGAAACTCCGCATACTCGTTGAGATCCTCCCGTCCCTGAAAGACGAGGAGATTCCCCGTCATGTGACCCAGAAGGAATCCAACGAGCATGATGCCCGTGATAGCGACGATCAGCTTTCTCCCAATGGAGGAAGCCCAAAATCGGCAGAGTGTTTTGCCAAGCGCGTTCATTTACGGTTTCTTAACCATTACGACGGCTATTTGCAAGAGGATGGGTTCGAAAAGTCAGAAAAATGTCGGCATTTTCACAATTGATGCTTCAACCGGAGGAAAATCAGTCCTCTAAACGACCATCGGGTAACGGCAGCAAGCAGAAAAAGTTCAACATCAGCCCCCCGGAGACCCTGCACCCCGATCAAGCGCCAACCTCAATGCCCCAGATACGCAGCCCTCACTACCGGATCACTCCGCAGGGCCTCGGCGCTGTTTTCACAAATGACCTTACCCGTTTCCAGAACATACCCGAACGAGGAAACCCTGAGAGCCAGATTGGCATTCTGCTCAACGAGGAGGACAGTGATCCCCCTTTCCTGATTGATCGTCACAATCTGTTTGAAAATGCTTCGCACTAAGATCGGCGCGATCCCGAGCGATGGCTCGTCCAGCATCAGACAGCGCGGTTTGCTCATGAGCGCCCGGGCGATCGCCAGCATCTGCTGTTCGCCTCCGCTCATCGTCCCGGCAAGCTGGCTGATACGTTCTTTCAATCTCGGGAAAACATGAAAGCAGTAATCCATATCGGAGGCAATGCCCGCCGCGTCCTTCCGCAGAAAGGCTCCCATGCGAA
>JAGNMT010000254.1 GCA_017991025.1 Verrucomicrobiales bacterium | reverse complement strand
CCCGGCATCAGCGTAGCGCCGGATATCGGGGTCGGCGCGTGTTTACAATTGATGACGGACCGGCATATCCGCCACCTCCCGGTTATCGACAAGGACAACACAGTGCTGGGCGTTGTCTCCATCGGCGATCTGGTCAAGCGAACGATCTCAGCGCAAGACGCGATGATCGGTCATCTCGAGCGTTACATTACGGGCTCCTATACCGGTTGACCGGAAACATTAACAACGAAGTGATGTACGCTCACCTCAAGACTCTGGTGGCCTTTCTGGCGGTAACGGCAATGGTTCACGACGCAGCGAGGTCCGAGCCCCGCACCTGGACCTCGGCCGACGGACGTTCCGTTGAAGCGGAATACAAGGGCGTTTCCGGATCGGGTCCAAAGCGCCAGGTGCTCTTAGGCATCCCCGGCAGAGGCACCATTCCCTTCCTCCTTTCCGGCCTGAGCGAAGCCGACCGGACGTGGGTCGACGAACAGATAAAGACGGCAGCCCCTGAATCCTCTGCCACGGAATCGGATCTCTCAAAGGAGTTTCTCGGCAAATGGGCGGGTGCTCTGGTTACCAGTGACGGGGCGGAGCAAGGTCGTATGAACCTCGAAATCACCGAAGATCTGATCACCGCGACCAATCCCGGCGGCCAACTCATGGGAGCGGGCACCTACAAGATTCGCGCTGGAGAGAAGCTGATGCGCATCGACACCAAAGGCACCGCCGGGCAATACGAAGGCAAGAATTACGAAGGCATTATATCCATCGAAGGCAAGACCTTGAAGTGGTGCTCCGCGAATGACAACCCCGCTGCGAAACGACCGACGGAACTCAAGACGGACGTGCAGAATTATCATTTCCTGATGATCTTGGAGAAGCAGTAGCTTTTTGCGATTGGGGAATACTGATTGAAAGAGCCGCGGGGCGGGCATCTCATGCCTGAGAGAATGGTCCGATTCACACGAGCTTCGGCTCAATATAGGCTGAGACCTCTTGCCAGGGAGGCAGTCACCCCGCACGCTTCCTCTTCGGGAATCGCTCAGGGAGTCAGTAGCGACACAGGGATGTGCTGAGAAAAATGCTGAAAATCTGGATCGGTGGTCAGAATCCGTAACTCACGGCGAGAAGCGTAGGCGCAGATCAAAAAGTCTATCATGCTGCCCTGAATTCCTGCTGACACGCAGGTGTTAAAATGGGAAGCGGCGACTTCATGATCCTCGATTTCCAATCGTGACTCCGGGAATGCCCGCAGTTGAATGCGCAGTCGTTCTAATTGTTCGAGATAACGTATCCCGGACAGCAGTTCCTGACGCACCACCCCGAGCAGGACCACTCTTCCGTCCTGAATGAGATCCTTGAGCAAATCAACATGCTCCGACTCGATCCCGGTTTTCCGCCGGAATGCCAGCGACCAGACCGAAGTATCGACCACGACATTCATCGACGATAACGGGAGGTTTTGTAATCGTAGGTTTCGTCGTAGTCGATCTGCCCAAAGAGTTGGATCACTTCCTGCTGCTTCCTCCGTTGAACATACTCACGCAGAGCCTCTTCAACGGTAGCGCGCTTGGAAGGTTGCTTTCCAAGCCTCTGTGCTTCGGTGATCAAGTCTTCATTCAATTGAATGTTGGTTGCCATGTGCGATCGATCGCACAACTGGCCGCACAAATCAAAACCATTCTCTTTAGCCAGAGGAATCTCAGGCTCCGACATTCCACCCCCATCCGCGCCATTGACTTTCGCGCCTCACAACGCACATCCTTCCAGCATGTCTTTTCCGATTTCCCACCCTCTACCCTCCGCCCTCCTTGCCGGGCTGCTTCTTTTCGCGCCACTCACTTCCCGCAGCGAGGTGACGCGGGTCGAAATCGCGAAACGCAGTGATGTCGCGGGAACGGATTACGAAGCGATCACCGGAACCCTTCATTTTGCGGTTGATCCGATTCATGAGCGGAATCAAATCATTGCCGACCTCAATCTCGCTCCCACAGACGCCGACGGACGGGTTGCATTTTCCTCTGACTTCCGACTCCTAAAACCGAAAGCTGGTGCTCCCGAAGCGGTCGCCGCCTGGGTCGAGATACCGAACCGCGGGTCTCGAAGCGGGCTTTCCGATTTTATGATAGCACACCGCTTTGCGATGCTGGAAGTCGGTTGGGAGTTTGACGTGGCCGACGACCCGGATCGTTTGTGTATCGAGGTGCCGCACGCCATGGAAAATGACGGCTCACCGCTACGGGGTCTCGTCAGCGCGATTTTTATTGTCGATAAGCCGGAGACGAACGTCAAAATCACCGATCTCGGCTCCTATCTCCCGATCGACCCGAACGGTCCGGACTCCCGTCTCGTGGTCCGGGAAAAGGGCCCGTTTCCCGGCGGTCACGAACTGCCGCGCGAGACCTGGAGCATTGCGAAAAACACCGTCACGCTCGAAGGCGGCTTCGAACCGGGACGGACCTACGAAGTTTCCTGGCTTGCGGAAAATCCTCCGGTCGCCGGCCTCGGATTCGCCGCGATCCGTGACGCCGTCTCGTGGCTGAGGCACAGCGGCGATTCCCTTGTCGCGGTGCCCCACGTTTATGCCTTCGGAGCGTCGCAGTGCGGGCGTTTTTTGCGTGACTTCGTCTATCGGGGATTTAACACTGACGAATCAGGCCGCCCTGTCCTCGACGGCATGATGCCCCACATCGCGGGAGCGGGACGACTCGATCTGAACCGCCGCTGGTCCACGCCGCGCGACCTGGCACTCTATTGTACGGCCTCGTATCCCTTCGCCGACACCGCGCAACCGGACAAGGTAAGCGGCCTCTCCGAAGGCTTGCTCGAAAACCCGCGGGTGACTCATTGCCCCCGCATCTTCTACACCAACACCGCAGCGGAGTACTGGGGAGCGGGCCGCGTCGCCGCCCTCGTCCACACTGACCCGGAAGGGACAAATGATGTCGCCCTGCCCGAGGAAGTGCGTCTTTATGTCTTTGCCGGCACACAGCATGGACCGTCCGCGTTTCCGCCCGAATCTCCGGGAGAAGGCGCGCCGCTCGCGAATCCGGTCGACTTTCGTCCTACGCTCCTCGCGCTGCGCCTCGCGATGCATCGTCGGGTCAGCGAAGACATGGCTCCACCGCCGAGCGCCTATCCGCGACTCAGCGACGGAACTCTCGTTCCGGCAGCGGAGGTGGCTTTCCCCTCCCTGCCCGGGGTCGCTTCGCCACGCGAATTGAAAGCGGGATTACGCATCCAAAATCCTCTGCATCCCGAAGGAGCAGGAGTGGGAGCGGAACTGCCCCTGCTCGTCCCGCAAGTCGATGAAGATGGCAACGACCTCGCCGGGATTCGCCTCCCCGAAATCTCGGTTCCCCTCGCCACCGCGACCGGATGGCTCTTCCGCCCGTCATCGATGGGCGCAACAGATGAGTTACTGCCCGTCCTGCGGGGATCGTGGATTCCTTTTGCACTGAAAAAAGAAGCCCGGCAAAAAACCGCCGATCCCCGCCTCTCCCGCGAAGAGCGCTATACGAGTCTTGAAGAATTTCTCACCCTTATCCGAACCGCGGCGGAATCGCTCGCGGCAGAGGGCTATCTGCAATCCAAGGATGTCGACACCGCTGTTGAAAAGGCCGCCCGTCAGTGGGAGTGGCTCGAGGAGCGATCCGGGAAAACAACGAACTAATAAAGCCGGATTACCCGGGCACGAAAAAGCCCCGACGGGAGAACGCCGGGGCTTCCGTTACAATTAGTGACCCCGTAGGGCCACCTACTGCGGTTTGGCATCATATCTGTCCGCCATTTCGCGAGCTCTGTCAAGCCGACCGACGTTTACCCGAAAATCCTGTTTCAAGTTTACGGTTACAAGTTTCAAGACGTGAAATCCAACGAGCGGTGACCGTTGCATCCTTTACCTTTTGAGTGTGCTGGCATTGTCTCGTAACGCCCTGATTCAAAGAACTTGGAACGTGAAACCTGGAACTTGAAACCCGGATTCAGGTTTACTTCGCGCCCGTCACGTTCTGCAAAGCCGCCAATCCCCGCAGAATCTTCAGTTTCCCCCGATTCTTCCGGGTGAGGTTTTTGAAATGATCCTCGTCCGCGCCGATCTCCTCCTCTTCCCCGAGAAACAGAACCATGTGCAGACTCGGCTCCTCCAGACCGCCCGCTTTGTATTCGCTCTTCACGAGTTTATCGATCTGCTTCTCGATGTCTTCCGGAGTCACCGGCGGCATCTGGGGCAGGGCGGCTCCTCCCGGGGCCGGGGTCCCGCCGCGACGGGAAGGGGGGCTCGCCCCCGTGATCTCACGAACGAGCTGATTAAAATTCACGACCACTTTCGGCGAGACCCCTTTTGCTTTGCGTGCTTCATTCTCTTTTTCCAGCCATTCGCGGGTCTTTTCGACCGCTGCCTGCCAGGCCTTCTGCGCTGCGGGATCAATCGTACCGGGATTGGCCGGCGCGGCGGGCATAGCAGCGATTTTCTTCATCATCTCGGCATCCGGGGAACGGCTCATCCTCTCATATCCGCCGCTGATACAAAAGACCGAGCTGGTCTGCCACTCCATCGCCTTTTGAATCGCCTTCGTGTAATGCGCCAGATCGACAGCCTGAATCGGAAGCCCCTCGTGATCCGCCACATCGTATGACGGACCGAATCCTGCCCCCAGCCCGAGCGACTCGTATTCGCGATTCAGAGGATCGAGCCAGCTGATCGCCTGACGGAGATTCGAGGGCAACCCCGGGACCAACTCATCACGAAAGGCGACGAGTTGTTTGCCCTGATAGAGTAAAATATTGAACTGGGTGCCACGGTTTAGATTGGCAAGCATGATTCCTACCTCGGTCTTGACCTTGTCGTAGGCAGCCATGCCGCCTTTTTCATCAACCAGCATTTCCGGCGTCGCATCAACGATGAAGACAATCTTCCGCCCGCTGCCGGAGAGTCCGAAAAAATTAACGTCCGACGCTTTGACCACCTCGCTTGAAAAACTCATCCCTGTTCCGACCGGCTGAATTCCGGCCTGCATAGCGGAATTGAGCACCTCGGCAGAATGCTCAACTTCGGGAATATCAAAGGACGAACTCGCAACGGAACTGACCACATCAATAGCCTGCGCTGCTGCCGCCGAAGGTTTAATCTCAATACTCGGTTTCGTCAGGCGAGTCGTCACCAACTCGCTCACCCGCTCGTGCACCGTTGAAACGACCAACTCGGGAGGCTTCGGAAGCGGTACTTGAACCACGACCAGACCAAGAAGAACAAGGATCACGACATGCAGCAACAGAGCAAGGGAAACGGATGACAGGCGCTCCGGTGTCGTGGAAGGAGGCTCAACATACTCCCCGGGATCGAGGACCACGAGTTCGAGACCGCCCTCGTAATTTTCCCACTTATCCTTTGCTGAAACCCGGTCAAGGCTCGGTGCTTTCGCATAAGACCCCCGCCGTTTCCGGGGCTCCGGCTTCTTCTCCACTGCAAGCGGGATTTCACTCTCGATCAGCGCACTCAGCCCACCACCGAGGTCACGATAAGGCGAGGCGGGCGAGGCGGGCGAGGCGGGCGAGGCGGGCGAGGCGGGCGAGGCGGGCGAGGCGGGCGAGGCGGGCGAGGCGGGCGAGGCGGGCAACGATGTCGGGACGGCCTCCTTTTTACGATCAGCAGACGTCACCGCTTTGTCCTCGGTGTGGGGATCTTTGACAGTCAACCCCTCGTTGGGGGTCGCCTCGGGTTTTGCTTCTTCCGCAACCGCTTGAACGGATTGAATCGAGGGACCGGTTGCCGGTTGCTCCGTTGTCGGAGACAGCGCAGCAA
>JAGNMT010000253.1 GCA_017991025.1 Verrucomicrobiales bacterium | reverse complement strand
GGTGAGGTCATTCACCTTCACCAGGTACGAGCCGTCGGACGGAGGAGTGAAGTCGATCACGCCGCCAGTGCGGTTCACGAGAAGATCCTGCCCCTTCGCATCGGCGATGATCACGACAGGCGTGAGTTTCGAGTCGATGCCCGCAGCCGCACAGTCGACCGCGACGCGTTTACCTTTCTTTCCCTCGAAGGAATAGAAATCGACCGCGCGCTTGGTCATGACTGCATTGCAAATCACATTGGCGGGGAGCTTCAAGGCGGTCTCAAGCGAGTTATTCGCCGCCGTCCGGGTTACTTCCGGAAGTTTGTTCACCGAAAACGCCCGCGCCGAGGAGAGGCCGAGCCGGGACATGACCCGGGCATCGTGGACGCCAACCGGAGCATCAGCGGCAATGGAGACGAGAAACTTATTTTCCACCGGTTTGCCATCGGGACCATTCACCGGCTTGGCGGTGATCTTCGGCGTCGAAAAAAGCAACTCGGTCACGTTCTCGATGTTCTCCCCCGCGATCGTAACCTCAACGGACGAGCCAACCTGACCACCCATCGGCATCGTCGTGAGAAGGCGCGGGGAGGGCAGCACGACGAGCTGGGCGCTGGCCGAAGCGGCGCATGCGAGGACTAACACTCCCAAAAGGGACGGATAGAAAAAAGATCGGAACATGATGTCTCAGTGGTTGTACAAAAATTCTTTTGTGCTCAGAATCGCCCAGAGCAGATCCTCGTAGGCCTGACGTTTCGCGACGGCCGGAGCAATGGGCTTGCCCGCGGCATCAAGGCGTTCTTTGACGAGATGATTCTCAGCGATGCTGATTTCCTCGCCGGTGGGTTCGCGATTAAACGCGGCAAGATAGATTTCACGGATCCCGCCAGTGACAGGGACTTCAGGCTTACCGAGCCGATCGGCACGGCCTCCGGCCACGGCAAGCTTGCCTTTGACCTCGGCGGAGTTCATGAGATGCAGGCTCTGGGCGAGGCTCGAGGACTGGACCCGCTCACACTCACAGACACTCGCCCCCTCGGGACGACCGAACACCTTGAGGAAAGGCGCAGCCCGGTTGTAGCTGTTGTCAGGCAGGGAAATCGCGCGCGTCCCCGCCGGCAGATCGGCGAAATCCGTCTTTGCTCCGGTAAGCAGGTCAATGGAATCGAGGAGCACCTCGGCCTGAAGACGTTTTGGATAAAAGTGAGAGAAATTCTGCCGGTCGACCGCATTATGCTCGTTCGGAATCGAACTCAGTTGATACGTCTGACTCTGTGTGATCACTCGGACGACCGCCTTGAGATCAAATTTGCTCTCGACGAAATGCTTCGCAAGCGCATCGAGCAGTTCCGGATTCGTCGCCGGATTCGTGTCCCGAAGATCATCCTCGGGCTCAACGAGACCACGTTTAAAAAAGTGTTTCCAGTATCGGTTCACGAGCGCTTTCGCGAAAAAGGGATTCGACGATTCACCCATCCAGTCGGCGAGCAGGAGCCGCGGATCTTCATCCGGCAGGATCTCCGGTGGCGTCTGTCCGAGCGCGGCCGGCATCACCTTCTCCATCGTCTTTTTGTTTTCGACCTGAGCGATGCCGCGTTTGTGGAAAATGAGATCCTCGCCCGCGATCGCCGTCGGCTTGCGTCCTACCTGGGTGAAAAAAGCCGTCAGCGCGTGATAGTCTTTCTGACTCCACCGTTCGAAAGGGTGATGATGACACTGCGCGCACTGCATGCGCACCCCGAGGAAGAGCTGGGCCACATCCTCCTGCTGCAGGTTTGGCTCCTTGACCCGCTTATACCAGGCGACGGGAGGGTTTGAGACAATCGTGCCGGTCGCCCCGAGGATCTGCCGGACGAGATCATCGTAGGGCAGATTCGCGAGAAGGCTGTCACGCATCCAGGCATGAAAGGCAAAATTCGCGGTGATGTCAGCCGCATCCTCTCGCTTGTTCTTCAGGAGCGCCGTCCACTTGTTCGCAAAATAGTCGGCGTAGTCGGGGCTCTTGAGGAGCGTATCGATCACGAGATCACGCTTTTTGGGGTCAGTGTTAGCAAGAAAAGCCTTTGCCTCATCGACCGTCGGGAGACGGCCCGCGATGTCGAGGGACACGCGCCGAAGATAGGTCGCGTCATCCACCACAGGCGAGGGAGGTACGCCGATGGCCTTGAGATTCGCAAAAACGAGATCGTCGATGAAATTTTTCGACGGCGGCACCTGATCGACTGGCGCGCCGAGCGGGATGGAAATACTGAAGACTGAAACCAGACCCGAATAGCGAACCATCACCGCGACGTTGCCGGGAAGATCGAGCGTCTTTACGAGCCCCTCACCCGTCGCCTCTGCCATGCTGCGGTCATTCGCCTCGTAGAGTGCCATACCCGTGACATCGCGCGCGCTGCCGTCGGAGTAGCGGGCGATCACCTTGAGGGCCTGCGTCGTGTTGACCTTCATCGACAGTTTTTTCGGCTCGACCTCGATCGCAGTGAGCTTTGCATCGGCCCCGGTACCGTAGGGCATGCCCTCACTGATCCAGCGCACGAGCGTCTGGTAGCCTTCCGACGACGGGTCCAGCTTCTTGCCGCCACCGTGGGGGACAATGTTTGCGGCCTTGAGCAGGAGCAGACTCTGGTCCGGTGCCTGGGGAAAAACGCGGCGTCCCCTGCCCTCTTTCACGATGTGCTCATAGTCCTCCTGCGGTTCAAAGCCGAGCAGCGAAAGGCGGAAGCCGCGCTGCCCCGTGATCGCCTTCGCGTGACAACTGCCCGTATTGCAACTCGCCTTCGTCAGAATGGGCACGATGTCGTTAGTGAAATTGACCGGACGCGACGGCTCGGCAGCACGACCCACGGACGGAAGAGCAAAAAGACCGGCCAGAAAGAGGCAGGCGCAGGAGAGGTGACGGAGGAGCGGAGTCATGGGAGGAACCGTATGGCAACCGGCTTAAACTAAAGGCATTTCACCCGGAGCCAATCCACAGATTCGCGCCATCGGACTTTACGCGGTTGCGTGAGGAGTCATGAATCGGAGCGCCTGAAAGCAGTGGAGATGGACGGAGTGAAACGAAGTCAATCATAGGTCATGAGGCATGAGTCACGGGTTGTGAGGCGCGGCGCATGCGCCTTAGTGTGACAACGGCACAACGTTTGAGGCATGGCATCCGTTACCGGGAGCACCCCTCCTCTTCTGGATGAGAATTGTCACTACGATCCAATTTTAACACGAGGCGGGTAACAGATTGCCCAGTGCCGGCTTCTGCCCTGGCGTTCAGAGCATCGACGCAGATACATACGCTTTCAAAGCTGTGCGCCTCATCCTCAATGATCTTTAAGAGATCGCGGAGTGCCGCCTCGCCCGACTCTGATGTAAACATGTGACGCTCCAAAGCCGGGAAAATGAAATCTATGCTGCAGCAAAACTCCGAAATCCTCTCTGCCTCCTTGCTCTCCTTTGGTCCCGTCATCAGCCAATCCCACTCACGGTCTCCAAGGGTATCGTCGAGGAAGCTACGTATGATACTACAGATGATCAGTCGTTCATCGTCCGACATGCTCTCAGGTAGTGCGTCAAACCCCTCCTGTCGGGTCTTGATGCCGAGTAGACGTCGTAGATTCATTCTTAACGGAACGTTCAATGCATCTCAGCCGAATCCGGGGGCGTGGCATCGACAAGAGAATACGGATTCGAATCAGAGAAGTCAATCAACTCGCGGCGGGATTGGGCTTGAGATCGCCGCCTGGTTGTGCCCGGTTTAGTTCGATGCGACGGCTGATTCCACGGTAGTGATCGTTTCGGTTGAATGATCGACCGAGATCATGATGACCAATCCCTGTTCCGAAAATGCCCCAGTGGCGTCACTGAAAATATACTCCGTCGAAGATTGGTTCCGTCTGATTTTGTCGGCGATCGCTAGAAGCTCATCAAATTTTTCGCTGCTTGCGCCGACAGGAATGAGTATTGACAATCTCGTCTCAAAGCCCGGTTCATGATAGGCGGCACAGCAATCACGAAACCGCTCAACAAGAGAGTCAGAACAGCTAACCAGAAAAAGGAACGCCAAAAGGCTCAGATGTTTCATTCTTTTGGTACAACAGTATTTATTCGTATGATCTCCCGCAGTGATATCAACGAGGGAGTTCGGATCGAGAATGTTGGAAATTCCCCGGTCTGACAATGACATTCCGGGAAAAGGTGCGTATATCAGGTCGGCGGGCACGGTGGGAATCTGAATGCGTCGCCGAGACGGATAGGAATACGTTCCCGGTTCTTCGTTCTTCGTTATCACGAACAAGGAACGAGGAACCGTCCCGAAAGCTACGGGATTAAAGCCACGTTTCAATGAACCATGGGTGCCCGAATTCTGGCGCGCAGCGCACTAGGGACGGTTCGATGAACCGTCCGCCGTTGGACCATGGGCACCCGTCTACCGCCGCCCGTAATCCGCGTTCAATTCGCCGGAGTCCCGCTCAACTTTGCCAGCACATAATCCAGAATCGTGGCGTGCTTCACGTCACCTGCTCCTGGATAAAATAGCTCGCAGGTTACCCCGGTCGCCTGACAATGTTCCTGAAGTTTCACCCCGAAGTTGGAGGTGTGGGTCGGGTCTTTTTCCTCTTTTCCGAGCGCGGGCGGGGTCGAGTAATAGAGATACACTTCCGGATCATCCTTCGTGACGAGCGCATACGGCGAATACTCGGCAATCCACGGCAGGATGGTCTCCCGCTTCGCGAGGAACTCATCGAACTGGGAGAGCTTCTTCTCAGTATCCCCTTTGAACCCGAAAGCATGTCCGCCGTAGCGGCTGTTCGGGGTCCACTCCTTCATTTGCGCCGGATCCAGCGTGGTCTGGGCACCGTTCACCGCCGCAAACAAAAGCCGGGACGACTCGCGCGCCACCGGATCTTCACTCTTCGGATCGGCGAGATCATCGTGAAAGGCTAGCCACAACGACGAGCAGGCCCCTGCCGAGCCGCCGCTGGCTCCGATGCGCGTCTTGTCGATGTTCCATTCACCGGCTTTGCTGCGAAGGAACTGAAGAGCGCGGGCGGCATCGTGAAGCGGGCCTTTCACCGGAGGGGTCACGCCGTCGGCAGTGGCTTCGTCGATAAAACGATACTCGATCGAGGCAACCGAGATACCCTCCTTGAGCAGGGTCGGGAGCAGGGCCGGAACCCCGCTGAGGCGTCCGCCACCTGACCATCCACCACCATGAATGTAGAAGAGGACCGGGGCCGGTTTATCCGTCTCGGCTTTCCAGAAATGCATCACCTGCTTGGGATGCGGACCGTAGGCGACATCGTACACCGTCGGGTTCGGCATCAGCGGATTTGAGGCGAGAAAAGTCTTTGCCTCATCAGCGCCGATGGCACGAACATAAATATTCCGCCAGCGGATCTCACCGCCGTGCGTCTGGAGCATGACTGGTCCGGTCGCGGGAAAAGGCAGCGTTTTGTCAGGATAATTTTCAAAGACCGCGCCATCGACGACAAGGCGGGTATTAAGGGTCACCCAGGTGCGTGCGCCGATCTGGCGGATGCGGAAGCTGTTCCACTGACCGAAGGGCTTGTCTACGTTCATGATCGGATCCCGCCCGAGGGTCTTCGGCGTATTGTTGAAGAGCCCGCCCGATCCAAGATACGGGCGACGGTCCGGTTTCGCCGGATCGAAGACCTGACTATTATCCCAAATCTGCACCTGCGGCATGCCGCGCAGGTAGATACCACTATCGGCTCCGGCGACGGTCTTGTATTCGATGTGCAGTTCAAAATCACCGAAGGCCTCCTCAGTTGTGGCGTAGGGACCGGTGCCACTGTTAACGAGTTCGCCGTTTTCAACCCGCCAGTGATTCGCAAATTC
>JAGNMT010000252.1 GCA_017991025.1 Verrucomicrobiales bacterium | reverse complement strand
TGATTCCCGCGCCACGAGAACCCGAATGAATTCGCCCGGAGTTTGGGTGGAATCATAGAGCACGTGTCCGCCTTTCTTAACAATACGAGTCAGCCACGGTTCCGCAGTCACCACGGCATCGACCCCTAATTCTGCAATGGCGTTCTCAGACTCCGGAAGATTTATCGGAATCAATTCGATATCTTTCAGGGTAAGACCTGCTTCCTCCAATGCTCTACTCAGCAGGTAATGGCCCGACGAACGCACCTCGACGCCGATCTTTTTCCCTCGAAGGTCCGAAATATTCGACACATTCTCTTTACTGATGATGGCGTCGGCACCATTGGAATTATCGATCACCAGAATCACATGGAATGGATTTCCGAGTTCATGAAGGAGAATTGTTTCACTCAGAGACAGTCCGACGATATCAACAGCACGATTGCCGAAGGCTCTCATTGAGGAGGAACTCCAGGACATCTCCACGAAATTGATCTTCTCGCGGGGGAGTAGCCCCATCTCCCGGGCGACGATCAGCGACTCGGTGCCGGGCCAGACACTTACCGACAAGATGGGAGCCGGGGGACTTTTAGGAGGGGTCCAGGTGAATGCCGCTAGCCACAAAACAGCGTCCAATCCGACAAAAAGTGCGAAATAAAGCCCTCTTCGGGACAGTCGGGGGGGATTGGTCATTGAAGTAAAGCGAGGATGTCTTGAACCGCCTATACGGGCAAGCTTAATTTTTCTTCCTCGTCCAAAAACAGTCATCCGGGAAACAGGTAAGGGGTGAATTGGCGTTCTATATCCCCGGGGCTATTCAAGCGATGGAAACCTGGATTGTGAGTCTGGAGGGGCCAACAATCTCGAAATTCATACTGGTGGGCGTGTGAAAATTTGATATGACTTCGCAGACATCTATTCGAACCCCCAAATGGAAACGCCACTCACTCCGCTGGATTTTGCGCGCCGTGCGCTCAAGCTCTATCCCGACCGCGAGGCCGTTGTCGACGGCTCACGGCGATTGACTTATCGCCAGTTTTTCGATCGCTGCGACCGATGGTCGGCGGCTTTGGAAAGACTCGGGGTGGGAAAGGGGGACAGGGTCGCCTACATTGCTCCCAACATGCTGGCTCAGTTGGAATCGTTTTATGCGGTGCCGCAGATGGGTGCGGTGACGGTGCCGATCAATTTCCGTCTCGCCGCAGAGGACTTTGCCTACATCATCGCTCACAGCGGCGCGCGCATTGTGTGTGCGCATCCGGATTTTTTCGACACGCTCGATTCGATTCGGTCATTGATTCCTGAGGTCGAGCACTTCGTTGCGCTGGAAGGTGTCAGGGAGGGGTGGCTCGATTACGAAACGACCCTCGCGGCCTCGGCTTCGGAATTTTTCCGGCCGGAGATCGCGGAAAACGACCTGATCTCGCTCAATTACACCAGCGGCACCACGGCGCGGCCCAAGGGCGTCATGATCACGCATCGCAATGCCTGGCTTAATGCCATAGGCACGCTGGTGCATCTGCACATGACGCCGGCCGACAGCTATCTCTGGACGGTTCCAATGTTTCACGCGAACGGCTGGACCTTTGTCTGGATCGTTACGGCGGTGGGGGGGCGGCATATCTGCCTGCGCAAAGCGGAGCCCCGGGCCATTTTTGAACAGATCGCGAGTGAGTCCGTGACGATGCTGGGAGCGGCTCCGACGGTTCTAATCTCCATCGCCAACGCGCCGGAGGAATTGCGTCGTTTCGCTCCGCGCGGGCTCCGGGTGATTACTGCCGGGGCTCCGCCCGCAGCAGCGACGATAGAACGAATCGAGGGGGAACTCGGTTGGGAAATCACTCAGGTTTACGGTCTCACTGAAGTCTCGCCATTCATTTCCATTTGCGAGCCCCGACCTGAACATGCAGTCCTGTCCCCGCGCGGCCGTGCCGAAATCAAGGCCCGCCAGGGCGTCGAACTGATCACTTCGGGCGATCTTCGGGTGGTTGATGAAGACGGCAATGAGGTGCCGCAGGACAGCGTGACGCAGGGCGAAATTGTGGTAAGAGGTAATGTGGTGATGGCAGGCTATTATCGTGACCCCGGGGGTACCACTGAGGCGATCCGGGACGGATGGTTTCACAGCGGCGATGCGGCAGTGGTGCATCCGGACGGGTATGTCGAGATTCGTGACCGGATCAAAGACGTCATCATCAGTGGCGGCGAAAATATTTCCTCCATCGAAGTCGAAGGTGTGATCCTTCGTCATCCGGCTATACAGGAAGTCGCGGTGGTCGGCATGCCTCACGAGAAATGGGGAGAATCGCCGCAGGCTTTTGTTGTTCTCAAGGCTGGGGCGGAGGCAAGTGAGGAGGAGCTGAGGCAGTTCGCGAGGGAACATCTCGCACACTTCAAAGTTCCGCAGGGTTTTACGTTTGTGAAGGAGCTCCCCAAGACGGCGACAGGCAAGATTCAGAAATTCGTCTTGCGCGGGGGACGCCCGAATCTCGCGAGGCAGTGATTCAGATCGGCCTGATCACTCGTTGGCCACCGGGACAAATTTCTGCACACGCTTCCCGGTGGCCTCGGCGACGTAGACGGCTCCATCGGGACCCACCGCGAGATCGTGACCGAGTTGGAGGCGTCCGGGGCTGAGGCCGGGACCTGAGAAGGTGTCGATGACATTTCCCTCCGGATTCAATTCCACGACTTTGCCCTGATGATCGGGTGTGGCTTCGGGATCACCGCCATCGACAAGAAAGAGATGATCGTCGGGAGCCGTGGCGATCCCGTAGGGACGGCCGATCTGCGGGCCGTTCCACTGCTTGAGAAATTCCCCCCGGGCATCGAAGACTTGAATGCGGCTGTTGCTGCGGTCACAGACATAGACGTTTCCGGTGGCATCGAGGGTGATGCCGTGGGGCAAGTCAAACTTACCGGGCCCGCTACCTTTGCTGCCCCATTCGAATTCGTAGCGTCCATCGGCGGTGAACTTGACAACCCGAGTGTTGCGGTAGCCGTCGCTGATATAGAACGATCCGTCGGGCAGGACGGCCACATCGGTGGGTAGATTAAAATGGGAGGTATCGGTGCCGGGGACGCGGGCCTCGCCGAGAGTAAGGAGTCTCTCACCGCCGGGACTGTATTTAAACACCTGATGCAACCCCACGTCGGTGAGCCAGATATTTCCCTGCGAATCGATCGTGAGTCCGTGAGGAAGGATGAACTGCCCTGAACCCCAGGAATCGAGGAGGTACCCGGTCTTTCCATCAAGAACGCTGACGGTGTCTGCGGCGATAGGTTCGGCGGGAAAGGGCTGCGACCAGACACGACCCGAGCGGTGAAAAACAAAGACGCGATTTTGGGAGTCCACTCCGATGCCGACGCATTGGCCGGTCACGTGATTTTCAGGAAGGGAGGGCCATCCGGGTACGACGACATGTCTAGGTTCATCGCCTGACCCGAATGTAAGCAGCAGGGAAAGGGTGAGTGTCAGGGCGAATGAGGAAGGGTTCATGTTCCGGCATCGCGGGGCCAGTGAAGGCAGGTAGAGGCACGGCACCATCAGATCAGTTCCGCGATCGGCCGGGCGTTGCCTTCGACCAGATGCTGCGGGCGCCCCCCGAGGTCGTTCACCGTCGTTGTGGCGACGTCGATGCCGAGATTGTGGTAAAGCGTTGCAAACACTTCGGGGAAGGTCACGGGGCGGTCAATCGCTTCGCCGCCGAGGCGGTCGGTGGCTCCGATGACCTGACCGGTTTTCATGCCGCCGCCGGCCATCAGGGCCATCGCGACACGGGGCCAGTGATCGCGGCCGATCTGATCGCTGATCTTCGGGGTGCGGCCGAATTCGCCCCAGACGAGCACCGTGGTGTCTTTATCGAGTCCCCGGTCGTGCAGGTCGTCGATGAGGGCGGTGATCGCCTGATCGAAGATGGGGAAATCCTCGTGTTCGCGTTTGAAGATTTCGTTTCCTTTGCCGCCATGCCAGTCCCACTTGCTGTAGTTGATCGTCACGACCCGGGCACCGGCCTCGACGAGACGGCGAGCCACCAGAAAACTCTGCGGTACTCGCGGGGCACCATTTTCATCGATCCGCTTCACCTCATCCCCGGTGCCGTACCGGGCGACGATTTTCGGGTCTTCTTTTGAGAGATCGAGGGCGTCGCCGAGCTTTGAAGAGGTTAGGATACCCATGGCCTGCTCATTAAAGGTGTCGAGGCCTTCCATTTGACCACTGGCATCAGCGTCCCGGCGGAAGTGATCCATGCTTTTGAGCAGGCTAGTGCGATCGGCAAGGCGGTCGAGGGTCACGCCCTGAAGGGCCATGTCCGCGCGGGTCGGCCCCATGGGGCGAAAGGCGGCCTGTTTCACACCGAGCATGCCGGGTCTCGGTTCGTTGTAAGGACCGTGCGTGCAGTCGTAGCACAGGCTTACAAAAGGGGGCGCATCGCGATGGACGGGGCCCTGCAGGGCTCCGACGACACTGCCGAAGGGCGCAAAGCCGCCGGTCGGGGCGGGTGCGTCCTGCGGCTTGCGGCCCGTGTAGCACTGGAACGCATCGTGTCCGCCCTGGGCACCGACGAGAGAACGGATGATGGCAAATTTGTCCATCCGTTTGGCCATCATCGGGAACAATTCGCAGATCTCGATACCATCCACATTCGTGCCGATGGGACGGTGCGGGCCGGCATATTCCGAGGGCGCGTTCGGTTTCAGGTCGAACATGTCCTGATGCGGAGGTCCCCCCACCAGATAGATCAGGATGACCGATTTGTGAGAGCTGCCGATTCCGGCTTGCGCCTCCAGTGAGAGCAATTCGGGAAGTGACAAACCCAGACCGCTCGCGACGGTGCCAAGTCCGCCGACTTTCAGAAAATTCCGCCGGTTGATACCGTCGCAGAAAGAGGATGATCGCACACGGGGCTCTTGAGGGGCGAAGATCTTAAGCATAACGGGACTAAGGTTGCCTCAGATGGAATTCGTTGGCAATCAGGCAGCGGCCGGATTCGCGTATGACGATGGGCCGTGAGGCGATGGCTCATCATCTTTGATTCATTCCCTCACTCACACTTTCCCGACCCGCAGCTGCCACACCCGCCCGACTTTTTTCTACGCTTCCGTTTCGCCCGAAGGAGGAAGGCGATGAAGGTGAAAGCGACGACGGTGAGAGCAGCCCAGCTTTGCCAGTCGTTCATGGGATCAAGTCAGATGGAAGAGGCGGGCGACTTGATAAACCAGCAGTGAGGCACCGGCCGCGAAAAACGTCATAAAAATAAACTGCCCGAGCGCCCATCTCCATGAACCGGCTTCACGCGCCACGACGGCGGATGTGGGCAGACACTGGAGGGCATAGATGTAGAAGATGAGCAGCGAAATCACTGCCGCCGGCCCGAACATGGGGCGGCCGTCGGGCCATTTTTCGGCGGCAAGACTGTCGCGAATGTGATCGCGGGTCTCCTGCTCATCATCGCTGACTTCGACCTGAAACAACTGCGCCATTGAGCCGACAAAGACTTCGCGTGCTGCGAAGGAAGTGAGGATGGCCGTGCCGGTCCGCCCGTCAAAACCGAGTGGTTTCACGACCGGTTCGATGAAGTCACTGACCCGTCCGACAATGGTATGGGCGAGGACT
Source organism: Verrucomicrobiales bacterium (assembly GCA_017991025.1). Classification (GTDB taxonomy): domain Bacteria; phylum Verrucomicrobiota; class Verrucomicrobiia; order Verrucomicrobiales; family DEV007; genus Arctic95D-9. The sequence goes on along the minus strand of JAGNMT010000252.1, from coordinate 242 downwards.
TTGGCGGGATCGTCGCTGTCCAGTTTCGGGTAGGTTGTGGCTGCCCAGAGCAGAATCATGATACCGAGGATGAGAGTCCCCGCGTTTTTCAAAAAGGCCCAGCCCCGGTCGAGGACGTGACGGAATATGTAACTCCACTGGGGAAGACGGTAGGGCGGCAGTTCGAGGAGGAAATGGCTCTTGACCTCATCGGGTCCGAGACGACCGCGGAGAAGTCGCGCAACGAGAAAAGCGGTAAGCGT